>JAQGNH010000016.1 GCA_028291945.1 Betaproteobacteria bacterium | reverse complement strand
CCGCGGTAACGATCGGTCGTGGCGGCTTGAACGAGAACCAGCATTCGATAAGCGAATCGTTCGATCCTAAAGACGCGTATCTCGGAGTTCAGAAAAATCTGCTCACCGTCTTGAGCCTCGTGGGCATTGAAGGCGTCGCTGAACCGCTGCTCACCAGACGGCGATAAACAAGCCGAGGCACGCGTTTCGAAATGCCCCGGTTAACGATTACGGAGCTCACGACGCTCGCGAGCACCGCGCTTGCGGCAAGCGGAGCGTCGGAGAGCATGGCGCGCATTACTGCGAAGTATCTCGTCGCGGCTGATGCACAGGGTCTTGCCACCCACGGCGTCGCGCGCGTGCCGACGTACTGTGCTCACCTGAAATCTGGCCGTGCGAAGGGCACTGCGGTGGCGCATGTGATACGCGACAGCGGCGCGGCGTGTCTGATCGACGCGGACACCGGCCTTGGCTTCGAGCCGTGCGAGCTCGCGCTGACGCAGGCCGCGCAGCGCGCGCAGTCTTACGGCATCGGTTTCGCCGGTGTCACGAACAGCCATCATTGCGGCGCGCTGGGTCCTCTCATCGAACCGGTCGCCGCACGGGGCCTCGTCGCACTTGCCTTCAGTACCGCGCCTGCTGCGATCTCACCGTGGGGCGGCAAGCGGCCGATATACGGAACGAATCCTGTTGCTGCAGTCTTCCCGCGGCGGGCCGCACCGCCCCTCGTCGTCGATCTATCGCTCACTCAGGTGACACGCGGTCAGATCATGCTCCTGCAAAATGAGGGAAAACCGATTCCCGAAGGCTGGGGCATGGACAAGGACGGTAATCCCACCACGGATCCCAACGCCATCCTCAACGGCGGAAGCCTGCATGCCGTCGGCGGGCTCAAAGGCACGATGCTCGCACTCGCAGTCGAGCTCATCTGCTGCGCGCTCACCGGCGCGGTGCTGTCGCACCAACTCGAGTCTTTGCATCTTGCGGAAGGCACTCCGCTTCGGCTCGGACAGGCTTTCATCGTCATCGCGCCGGCATCGCTTGCAGGTAATGATATCTACAACGAGCGGGTCGAAGCGCTGGTCGAAGCAATGCTGCAAGAGGAAGGCGTGCGGCTCCCGGGCGAGCGTCGCCACAGGCTCGCGCAGGAGGCTGCGCGGGATGGTATTGCGATCGGCGCTCCGCTGCTTGCGCAGCTGCGAGCGCTGGCGAGAGGGTAGCTCAGCGTTCCGCGTTAAACGCTCATCATCCGCAGCATGCTATGAAAAAGCGGATGGCGCTTGTTCCCAATCGCTTCCAGTATCGACAGGTGGTGACACGAGCGCGCTTCCATGTGCTCTGTGTGGCAATGCGCCCACGCGTGTTGTAGCTCGTGTGCCTGGCGCTTGAATTCATCGCTCTCGAGCGCACCCACCGCGGTATAGAGCGCAACCGGATGGGCGGGGCGGTAGGTGAGAGGGCTTACCTTGCGAGCCGAGTCGGCGTCGAGCCCTATGTCATCGTTGAACGAGAACTGCAGCAGTGGCAGGAGATCGTAGACCCCGCTGATCGCGTACCCGCCCTTCAGCAAGTCAGGCGGCAGGTCGGAACCGTACTCTCTCCACTGGGCTGCGAGCAGCATCGCGGCGAGATGTCCTCCGGCCGAGTGCCCGGCAACGAAAATGCGATTGCGATCGATATTGTGCTGCCCGGCGTTGCGGTATAGCCATGCAACGGCCGCGAGCATCTGCTGCACGATTTTTTCGACCGTTACGCCTGGAGCGAGATCGTACGAGGGCAGGGCCACCGTGACACCCGCGGCTACGAAAGGCGGCGCGATGAACGAGAACTCCGACTTATCCCGCGAGCGCCAGTAGCCGCTGTGTATGAAGATCAGCAGCGGATGCGGTCCCGGGCCGCGGCCCGGGAAAATATCGAGGCGCTCCCGCGGCGACGAGCCATACGCCACGTCGAGCGTACACGGCAGCAGCAGCCGTGCTTCGGTCGACAGACGCTTGGCGCGCGCGTTGTAATCGGCGGCATTCGGGATTGCGAGCCGATTGTTGTACTGGCGCTCGTAATAGTCGGCGCCCTGTGTCGCATGCTGATTCACATGATGCCTTGTACAGTCCCCATGGTTCGCACTGCCGGAATACTCAATTGCGGATCGCGGTAAGCAAGAGAAGTACCAGAGATTTTATACTCAGAGAAAAGCGGCTGCATGGACGGTGCGCTCTGCAGGTGTTGGCGCTGTCCGCCTTCGATCCGGAACATCCGGATCCGGCTGCTTACGGTTTAAACGCTCTGCGCGTCGCGAGTGCGTGTGGATCGAGAAACGCCGAAAATCGTTGAGCGCCGGTCCTTTTTTCATCAGAAGATGCCGAGCGCGAGGCCCGCGGCCATCGCAGCGCCGGTCTCTTCGCAGCGGTGGAGCTCTTCTTCGCCGATCGTTTTCGGCGCGAGTATCGCCTCGGGCGTCTGCGCGTGCGTGCACACGATGACCGGCTCGCATACCGCTTTCAACCGCCATCCCGTGCAGATGCGCGCGACCTGGCGCACGGCGTTGGTGCCATCGCTGCCTGCGCAGACGAGCGTCGCGTAAGGCCTGCCCGCGATGCGATCGAGCGCTGCATAGTAAGTGCGATCGAAGAAATCTTTCATGACCCCCGCCATCGACGCGAGGTTTTCCGGCGTCACGAAAATATAAGCATCGGCGTGCAGAATGTCGTCACCCTGAGCGTCCGCCGCACGAACAAGGTGCACCGTAACCTCGGGCTCCGTCGAAGCGCCGCGCTGTACCGCCTGCGCCATCTGCTGTGCGCCGCCAGTCTTCGTGTGGAACACGATCAGCAGCGTTTTCAAGCAGGCTCGAAGCCTTTCGCCCGGAATACGCGAGTCGCTGCGGGTGTGATGAGAAAGTCGAGGAGCGCCTGTGCCGCTTGGCGCTCCGGCGTCCAGGCGAAAAGCCCGGCGGCGACAACAGAGATGTTCTGCACCTGTTGCGGGAGCGGTCCCACCAGATCTACACCCCGAACTGCGAGGAGCTCGGGTATTTGCTGCACGGCCATCTCGACATCGCCACTCGCCACGAGCTCCGCTGTAAGGCCGCCGGGCTGCGTGCGTGCTTTCGCTTTCACCTGATCCGCGATTCCGAGACGTTCGATGAGTCCCGCGAAATACATGCCGCTTGCGCCCTCGACCGTGTACGTGATCGATTTTGCCTCGAGAAGCGCGCGTTTGAGCGCGTCAACGGTGCTGATGTCCGGCTTAGGCGCGCCGGAACGAACAGCGATGCCGACGCCGCAGCGAGCAAGCGTGCGCCGGCTGTCGGGGTCGATTTTTCCCTGATCAGACAGAGTGTCAATCGCGGCGCTGCCGAGGATTGCCACGTCAGCAGACTCACCGGCAGCAATCCGCAGCAGCATCCGTTTGGCAGGGTCGTAGCTGACCACGAGCTTGTAACCGCTCGCGCGCTCGAACTCGGGGCCGAGCGGATCGAGCACCGCGCGCATGCTGTTCGATGTGAAGAGCTTGAGATCGCTGCCGGGAACGTTCTTTTCGAAAGCCAAGAGAGATTCTCCAAAGGTCGTGCAGTTGCTAGCCGCCAGCTCGCGATTGCGCGGTACATTCTATCCCGGGGCGACCATTGGAGCTGCGCCGCTGGGCAGCGCGCATGAGTCGGAAAATGGACCTCACCGAACCCGTCTCGAAGATCGGGCGCGTCCTATGAAGAACCTACCGTTCCTCGACGCGGGTCGTGTCCAGCGGACTGCGTACCGCACGCCCGCCTTTGTTCAGGACATGGGTGTAAATCATCGTCGTGGAGACATCCGCATGCCCCAGAAGCTCTTGCACGGTTCGAATGTCATAGCCGGCTTGCAAAAGATGGGTCGCGAACGAATGGCGCAGGCTGTGCGAGCTTACCGGCTTACAGATGCCTGCCTCGTTGGCCGCTTGCTTGACTGCATTGTGCAGACTATCCGCGTGGATGTGGTGGCGCCGAATGACCCCGCTCCGAGGATCAACGGACCGATTCTTGGAAGGAAATACGAACTGCCAACCCCATTCGCAGGCGGCACGCGGATATTTCACCGAGAGGGCATCGGGCAGCCACGCTTCGCCGTATCCCTCCAGCAGGTCGCGCCTGTGAAGATCGTGCACCTTGCCGAGGTGCACCTGCAGCGGCTGGAGAACCGTTTCGGGCAGCATCGTGACCCGATCCTTACTACCTTTGCCGCGTCGAACAACCAGTTGCCGGTACACGAAATCGACGTCCTTCACCCGAAGCTGCAGGCACTCGCGCAACCGCAATCCGGCTCCGTAGAGAAGGCTCGCCATGAGCCACTTCACGCCGCTTAGACACGACAGCAACGCACGAACTTCCGCTGGTGTCAGAACCACCGGTACCCGAACCGGACGCTTGGCGCGCTCAAGACCTTCCAGCCACGGCAGGCTCATCCCCAAGCCCTCTTGATACAGGAATAGTAAAGCGGCCAGCGCCTGGTTCTGGGTTGCCGCTGCAACATGCCGTTCCACGGCGAGATGGTTCAGGAAGGCGGTAACCTCCTGGTGGCCGACCGCCGCAGGGTGTGTCTTATTCGTAAAATGGATAAACCTCTTGATCCAGTGTATGTAAGCGTACTCGGTGCGCAAGCTATAGTGCTTACGAAGGAGCGCGTTGCGCACCTGCTCCAGTAGTCGCGGTCGGAGCTGTTCTGACGCATCAGGCATGTGCGCAGCGAGATGCATTTTTGTTCCTTCAACGGAGCAAGCTATGATTACAGTTCAGAACGTGGGAGTTAGCGGCGCGTTGACAAGAGGTGCGTCAGTGATAACACGGTGTTTAATTGGTTTTCGTAAGGCGTTATTGCGTTTAATTGTTTTTCGTCGGACCATTTCACGTTAGGTAGCCGGAGTGATCACGCGTTACCTATATCGCGGCGTCAATGCGGACCTGTACGCCCGTACCGGTGGGCGACTCGAGCCCAAGGCGATCGGTCGCGAATTCAAGCGGCCTGTCTATTTTGGTGAAGACGTTTACTTCGGCGGCGGCAGTACGTTCGGAGAATCCGCTGACAATGCTGCGCTAATGCATCAAGAGAACAGCTCAAGATATCCCAGTTCCGGCGTATCGACCACGCCACACATCGAAAAAGCTAGAGGTTATGCGACGCACAACAACCAGGCTGGCTACATCTATAAGATTGACAGCGCGCGCTTGCAGGCCGCCGGTATCACGGCGTATTTGGTGAAAGAGGTCGCCGTTCATCCGGCCGTTCCCGACGATGAAGAAGTAATTCTTGTGGCAAGAGACTACGGCGCATTACCTGCAGAGGTCGTCGTGGAAGTGGTTCGTGCATAGCTACCTAACTGTAGTTCGAGCGGACGCGCCGCAAGCGGCGCGCCGCTCAACATGGCGTTAGACCCCGATTAAAAGCTTCTACGTATTTTGGGCCGTTTTCTGCGCGGGCTGGGGCTACCTCGCGGCAAGCATGTGGCCGGAACCCACGCCGTATGGCTTCTTTGAGATGTTGTTTGTCTTAGTGAACGTCGTAGTCTGTGCCGCACTCGTGGCTCTTCCCGGCGCGCGCAACGTGCCACTTCCGAAGCCTAGGCTCACGCTGCGTCCGTGGACCCGCATCGGGATGTTTGTTTTCGTTTCGTTTACATTTTGTGCGTTAGGCACATGGGCTCTTCTATTCGCGCTCTTCGGCTCAAAACCGCTGTGGGGCGGCGCTCTTCAGTTCTTCTTGCTTGGTCTCGTCATGCTTACTGGGGTTTACCTTGCGCCTGTACTATTCAAATCGCGATTCGAGGTCTAACTCACGCCCTGAGGAAGTCCGTCAAGCAGTTTTCAAGCGGCTCTAAGCCATCAGCGGGGAACCGCGACGTTTGAGCGCACTGAGGTAAGTCGCCTCGTCATACGGGGTGCGCGTGTGCCAA
>JAQGNH010000556.1 GCA_028291945.1 Betaproteobacteria bacterium | reverse complement strand
ACGATCATCGAGCCGACTCGCGAGCTCTTCTATTCCCAGCGCAGGGACACGCGCTGCCGCGAGCTCGATTGCAAGCGGTATTCCATCCAGGCTCCGGCAGATGGCGCCGGCCGCCGCCGCAATCCGTACATCCGACAACGCCTGATCGGCTGAGCACGCGCGTGCCATGAAGAGCTTGACTGCACTATGTTGCAGCAGCGCCGGGACGTTTTCCGTGCCCTCCGCCGGAACGTCGAGCGGGGGCACCCGGAAAATGCGCTCGCCGTCCGCGCGCAGCGGCTCGCGACTCGTAACAATCACACGCGTAGCCGAGTTGGCCTGCAACAGCGCCTCCGCCATGCTCGCCGCGGCATCGATTACATGCTCGCAATTGTCGAGCACGATGAGGGCATGCTTCGATGCAAGTGCAGTGGCAATGTGACCGGGCGAAACGGCTTTCAGGTCGAGTCCGAGCGCTTGCGCGACCGTGATGGGGACCAGCTCAGGATCGGAGAGTGGCGCGAGCTCGACCAGCCATACACCATCGGCAAACGTCGGCAGAAGCTGACGCGCGGCCTCGATGCCCAAACGCGTCTTGCCGATACCGCCGACACCGATCAGCGTCACCAGCCGATGCGCCGTCGTGAGCTCCAGCACTTCAGAGAGCGCGTTTTCGCGCCCGATCAACTCGGTTGCCGACGCGGGAAGATTTGTCAATGTCCCGGGAACGTGTGTTGATGCAACGCCGCGCTGGCACTCGCCTTCTGCTTCCGTGCTAGTGGTAACGTCGCCTATGAACCGATATCCGCGACCGGAAATGGTCTTGAGAGAATCGCGATCGGTTCCCATCGCCTTGCGAAGCGCCGAGATCTGAACCTGAAGCGTGTTCTCCTCGATGATGATTCCCGGCCATACGCAGCTCAGGATTTCATCCTTGGTCACGAGTTTGCCGCGGCCCCCGACGAGCACCATCAGAAGATCAAAGGCCCGGCCGCCGAGTTGAACCGCCTTACCATCGACGCGCAGCTCGCGATGGTGCGGCAACAACTCGCAGCGGCCAAACCGGAGCGCAGCAGGAAGGGGCGCGATGGTATGCATAGTCAGTACTCCTTGTTGATTCCCATGCACACCAAATTACGCGGGCGCGATTGCCGACGGGTTCCAGGTCTCGCTGCGAACGTCACGAATGTCATCGCGGCGGACATCTCGGACTCGCGTTCGATGTGTTTCGCGGCCCGAACGTCACGAATGTGACAAGCCGCGGACTTCTATGGCTCGCGTTGATGTTTCGCGTGAGAGCGTGCTTTAGGCCTTCTCGCTGGCGGGTCGGTGCTGCGGAAGTCGCGGTCCGCGCGCCTTGCTCCAGTGCCCGCTGATGAGTCCTGGGGTTCCGTCAATCGAGATCGTACGAGAGCTTGCGAGATGCGGATGACACGTCGATCGCCTAAACGGCGCGATGCATCACAAATGTGATGGGTTAGATTCGCGCGTCACGCGGTCGGATAATGAGGGTTAGCGTCCGCAACATGCTGCGATTGTTGGTGTGTGTTCCTGTCAGTGATTATTAAGGACTGCCGCTGTTCGCACGTGGTGCCGCTTAGTGCTGTGTACCGCGATGCTCGCCCGCATGATCCGCACGCATCGCGCTCCTGCGCTCGATCTCGTCAGCACCGCGCGCTCATCGCGGCGAGCGGCTCTCTTGTGCGCCAAAACCCATGATGGCGACGCCATAGTCATGAACCCAACTTAATACGGCGTTCAGCTCGACGCAACGGGGGTGCCCTTATCCTTGATTGCGTAGCGGAAGCACCGGCACCCGAACACACCCTACAGGTTTCGGGTCGAAGCTGGCGCTTCGCGCACAATTGTTATTGAAAGGGTATTGCCATGAAACGCATCGCGAAAGCACTTGTCATCTTAACGCTTGCAAGCACAGCAACGGTCGCATCAGCACAAACGGCCCTCAACCAGTATGGGAACCCCATTTCGGGCGACTATCCCTACCCCGCGTCTGTTGACAACGGGTATTCACTCGCCAGTGAATTTCCGAACATGACGACGTACAAACAGGAGCACAAGAACGACCCTGTGTCGCCGTCGCAAACAGCGGCGTCTCCTTATAGCGTGCCGAGCTCGGCTTCGATGGCTGACGAAGGTCTGGTCCCCGGCATTGCCGGCGTGCCTGCGTACGATAACGGGGGCACCCACGGTTGACCAACTAAGTGGCTGCCGCGTCCGCACGCATGGCGATACGTAACGTCGCCCGGGCGCTTCGGACGCGTGTTCAGCGGAAAATCGCTCCCCCAGCTGGCGCTTTAGCCGATAGGTGAATACCATGACATATATATCAGGAAGCAAACGCGCGATTGCATTGTTGGTCGCATGCGCGCTCAACATCCCACACTACGCTGCAGCACAATCCGTGGCTGCGCCACCGGTCGCTTCGTCCGCGCCGGCATCCACCGCGCAGGAGCAGACGTTTACGCAGGAGCAGCTCGATCAGATGCTCGCGCCGATCGCGTTGTATCCGGACGCGGTTTTGTCACAGAACCTCATGGCATCGACGTATCCGCTCGAGGTCGTTCAAGCGGACCGCTGGTGCAAAGCGCATCCCAAGCTCACGCCCGCAGAATTGCAGAAAGCGCTCGCCTCGGAGCCGTGGGACCCGAGCGTCAAATCGTTATGCGCGTTCGGTACGGTTCTCGATCGCATGAGCCGGGACCTGACGTGGACTCGAAACCTCGGCGAGGCTTTCGTAGGTCAGCAGCCCCAGGTGATGGGTGAAATCCAGGCTCTGAGAAGCCGCGCGCGGAATGCAGGCACACTCGTGAGTAACTCCGAGCAACTCGTGACGATCAGTAACGGCGACATTACGATCGTGCCACGCGATCCGCAGGTGGTCTACGTGCCGACTTACAATCCGAACGTGGCGTACGGTAAATGGTGGTGGCCTGTTTCGCCGTACTACCCTGCGTATTGGGCAGCGCCCGGCGGCATTCCGTGGTACTGGGGCGCAGGGATTGCCGTCGGACTCGGATTGTGGGGTCTCTTCGATTGGCATCATCACCGCGTCGATATCGACCTTCCGCGATACAACCGCCTTTACGGGGAGCATCTCGCCGACGCCCACTGGCGATTCAATCCTGCGCATCACGGGGGTGTCGGGTTCCGCAGCCCGGCGCTCGACCACATGTACGGCCATTTCGGCGGCGACGCGGCGCACGCGCGCGAGCATGAGCCCGCGTTAGGGGCGCATGGATTCGGCGAGCACTTCGGCGGCGAGGTCCATGGCAGCGAGCACTTTGGTGAGGCCGAGCGCTTAGGCGGAGCCGAGCACTTTGGCGGTGAGCACTTGGCTGGTGGTGGTTTCCACGGCGGCGGCTCCCACGGAGGCGGTGGTCATGGCGGCGGCGGTCATCGTTAGCTGAGACGGCTCGCGCATGCGGGGACAGCAAGGGCAGAAATGACTACCGCCATCGACCCCGTACGTGCGACGCCGGTGCAGTCCGTTTCAGCAAAGGCATCGCACGTTTACGAAGGCACGTACTACTTCTGCAGCGAGCACGGTCTCGAGGAATTCAAGGCCACGGCGGAC
>JAQGNH010000532.1 GCA_028291945.1 Betaproteobacteria bacterium | reverse complement strand
GCGCGCGCTCCGGATTCCTTGACGACCTTCGACCACTTCGTCAGCTCGGATCGTATGAATGCGGCGAACTCTTGCGGCGTGTTCCCGTGCGGCTCGGCGCCGAGGCCGCCCATGAACGCTTTCATGTCTGCCGTGTTGAGGCCTTTGACGATTTCACGATTCAGCGCATCCACCACGACCACAGGGGTCGCTCTCGGCGCGACGATGCCCCACCACGACGTCGCTTCGAATCCGGGAACGGTTTCCGCCACTGCAGGCACCTCGGGCAATGAGGCGGAGCGGCTCAGCGACGTGACCGCGAGCGCGACCAGACGTTTGGTCCGCACGTGGGGCAAGACGGCGACGCTATTGGCGAAGCTCATGCTGATCTGTCCACCGAGCAGATCGTTAGTCATCGGGCCCGTGCCCTTGTAGGGAACGTGGACGAGGGTCAGGCCAAACGTGCTGCTGAAGAGCGCGCCGGCGAGATGTTGCGAGCTGCCGATGCCATTGGAGCCGTACGTGAGGCCGGGCTTTCCCTTGGCGTAGCCGATCAGCTCTTTCAAGGTTCTTGCCGGCGTCGAGGGATGCACCACCAGCACGTTCGCGGTCGTGCCCAGCAGCGACACCGGCGCGAAGTCCTTGATCGGATCGTACGGAATGTTAGGGTATAGCGCGGGATTGATCGCATGGCTTCCGATGCTTGCCATGAGCAGCGTGTATCCGTCGGGCGGCGCTTTCGCCGTGATCTCGCACGCAAGCAGGCCGTTCGCGCCGGGACGATTGTCGACGATGACTTGCTGGCCCCACGCTTCCGTCAGCTTCTGCGCGATCGCCCGCGCCATCGTGTCGTTGCCACCGCCCGGCGGATACGCGGAAATGAGGCGTATCGGCTTCGTCGGATACGCACGATCCGCGGCCGCAGCGGGGAATGAGGCTACCGCTGCAAGCAGCACGGCAACAACGTGCCTCGAGATTCGCATTGCTCCTCCAGAAGCGAGAACTTTACCGAACATACGCCACGTCCTATCCCACCGCACCTCGTATGTCGTTCAGGAGCCGGCGCGAAAAATTCTCGAACATGCTGTCCGCACCTTGCATCAGGCAAATACGTACGCCGTGCTCGTACATCTTGCACACCCGCTCCAGCATCTGATCGTGCGTCGTGAATGCATACCCCATGTTAGCCGCGATCGTAATCCCCCGCGCACGCGCTTTTTCGACGATCGCATCCAGCGTTTTCCACACCTCGGGGTGATCGTACTGGAACGCATAACCCAGCGCCTTGCTCAAATCGGTCATGGCAAGCATGACGATGCGCACGCCGTCTATCGCGATAATCTGATCGATCTCATGGATCGCCGTGCCTGCTTCGACATGCGGCACGAACACCGCCACATCTGCAGCTTTCTTGTTCATCATGGCGAAACTGGCATCGGAATTCGGATACTCGCCCGTTCCCGAACGGTGCCAGTCCTTCGAAACCTCGACGCACGCTTTCACCTGTTCGGCCGACGCAATAGACGCGCCGACGATCGGAATGCCCAAGCTGAACGCGCGCTGAACATCGACAGTGACCTGCAACTGGCCGGTGCCGCCGAGCCACGGGTTCGCAGGCACACGAACCCACGTCGTAATGCCTGCGGCTGCGGCCGTACGGTGGATGTGATCGAGGTCTCTCCAGTCCATCGCGGAGAACATCATGTCGGGCCGCACGAAATCGAATCCCGCCTGTGCGATCGTCGAGACCCAGCTCGGTCCGCTTTTGAGCCACACGCCGAGAGCCATTTTTCCTGATGCCAGCTTTTCAAAGAGTCTGCTCATGTCGCCTCTAGTCGGTTTGAAGTTTCAGCGCCGAAGTCATCTTCGCCCACTTCGCGATGTCATTGCGCATCAGCAGTGCAAGCGCCTGGGGTGTGCTGCCTATCATTTCAGCGCCCTGCGTCGCGGCCTTGTCGCGCACGTCAGGCGATTTGATTATCGCTACGAGCTCGCGATTAAGGCGATCGACGATTTCCGTCGGCGTGCGTGCGGGCAGCAGCACGCCATACCACGCATCGGCCTGGTAGCCCGGCACCCCCGATTCAGCTACCGTGGGCAGCCCGGGAGCCAGGCTCGATCGCTGCGCCGACGTGATCGCGAGTGCAATGAGCCGTTTCGCCCGCACGTGCGGCATCGAATTGATGACATTGCTGAACATGAGCTGCACGTGCCCGCCCGCGAGGTCTACGATCGCCGCCGATCCGCTCTTGTACGGCACATGCACGATGCTGACTTTCGCCATCGATGCGAAGAGCTCGAACGCGAGATGCGTTCCTGATCCAGTGCCGGCCGAAGCCGCGAGAAGCTCTCCCGGACGCTGCTTGGCGAGCGCTATGAGCTCTTTCACCGATCTCGCCGGCACGCTCGGATGTATCACGACGAGATAGGGGATGCTCGCGACCAGCGTCACCGGCGTGAAATCGTCGATCGGATCGTAGCGCAGGTTCTTGTGCAGTCGTGCGTTGATCGCATGACTGTTCGTCACCATGAGCAGGGTGTATCCATCGGGCGGGGACTTCGCGAGCAGCTCCGACGCGAGCATCGTTCCAGCCCCAGGCCGATTATCCATGACAACGGGCTGACCGAGCGCCGCCCCGAGCGGCTGGCCGACAAGGCGCGCGATCGTATCCACACCGCCCGAGGGGCCTGCCGGAACGATCATGCGGACGGACTTGCTCGGATACGGCTGAGCCGTTACCGCAGCGGTGCAACACATCCATGTGGCCGCTATACGCAGCGCCAGCCGGTTCACTTCGCTTGTTTCCGATCTCAGATGACGATGTCGTGCTCCACGACGGGCGGGGCGAGCCTGCTGATTCTAGCCAGAATCACAGCGCTACCGATGTGGCGCTTCGTGCGTCTATTCCGTTTTACGCCTGACCTGGCGTGGGAGCCTGGAGCTCCACGTGCTACACACGCGATTGCCGAGTGCGCTCCATGGGCCTAGACTGAGGTGTCCCTCAGGAGGAGGTGCATCATGGCGTTGAACCGTATCGGGCTCAAATCTGTTTTTCTTCTGCTTGCGTTTGCCGCTCTTCCCGCCGCTGCCGAGACAGCGCGCATTTATGTAACGAACAGTGCGGGCGACAAGGTTCACGTCATCGATCCCGCGACCAACAAAGTCGTGCAGGTGATCAACGGTGTCGAAGCGGTTCACGGCGTGGGTTTTTCCCCCGACGGCAAGCGCGTCTATCTCAGCAACGAAGCTGACTCCACGCTCGACGTCGTCGATCAGAAATCCGGCAAGATACTCAAGAGGATTCCACTCAGCGGCCGCCCCAACAATCTGGCGGTGACCCCGGATGGAAAACGCGTTGTCGTTGCGATTACCGAACCGGGCGCGCTGGACGTCATCGATACCTCGGCGCAGAAGGTCAGCAAGTCGATTCCCATGAATTCGCGCATGCACAACACGTACGTCACGCCCGATGGCAAGTACGCGGTGTCAGGCTCGACGCGTGGAAGATTCCTGAACGTCGTCGATCTCCAGACCGAGCAAACGGCGTGGGAGATCAAGTTCGACGGCGGCGTGCGGCCGATGACTTTCGAAACGAATCCTGATGGGTCCACGCGCCGCATCTTTGCGCAGCTTTCGAATCTGCACGGGTTCGCCGTCGTCGACTTCGCGACGCAGAAGGAAGTAGCGCGAATCAAGTTTCCGGATGAGCCGAAAGGCTATGGCGTCATCGAAGGACGCGTGGGCGCGGGCGTGCCTTCGCATGGCATCGGTGTCGCGCCGGACGGCAAGACGCTGTGGGCGAACAGCCATATAGCGAATGGTCTGTTCGTATACTCGCTGCCCGATCTGAAGCTGATCGGACATGCCGCCCTGCCCGATCTGAAGTTGCCGGGACGCGACGCGATCGGCGCAATACCGGACTGGCTCACATTCTCGCCGGACAGCAAGACGATTTATGTGGGCAACTCGACGTTCAACTCCGTAACAGCCATCGATGTACAGACGCGGAAAGCAGTCGCCACGATTCCGGTCGGTCAGGTCCCCAAGCGGATGAACACGCTGGTGATGCGGTAGCAAAGATTCGTGAGGTGAATGCGAGCGTCCACGGAAGTCACCGGATCGCTTGATGCTCGCGCGGCAAACAAAACGGCGGCGACCGATGAGGTCGCCGCCGTTTGCGATATTGACTATCGGGCTGCGGCTTTCTGACCGTTAACCCAGGCGGCGAGTACCTTCCACTCCGGATCGTTCCTGCTTTCGAACTGCCGCCCGCCTGAATGGTAAGCGTGTCCACCCGCCTGCGGCGCAAGCGGCCGTGTCAGCAGCAGGCTTGCATCGGCGTTACCGGGGACGACCAGCTTCGACACGACTTCGAAGTTCGTGCGTGACTGCTCCTCAGTCCAGAACGATTTTCCAGCCGGCAGTTTCTCCAGCTTGAACGCGCTGTTGTTGTCCGAATGACAGACGTAACATCGAACGTGGTCGGGCCGTTTCTGGAGAAATACGGGCTCGACTTTTGTCTTGAAAAACGCGTAGTCGAGCGTGCCTTCAGCTGCTGATGAAGACGTTGCCTGCAGTGCGCATGCTACCGCCAGTGCCATTCCCAGACGTTGCGACATGTGCTCCTCCCTGGTCTGACTGTTCCAGCTAAAGCTTTATACGGATGTTTTAACACAGTTCGGGCGAGGGGCTAAGTGGCGCTTCGGTTTCAAGCGCGGCCACGCTAATTGGCGATTCGATTTGTGCGCAACGCCCTCGTCGAGCGCGGCCTCGAGCCCATCGGGGAACGCAGATAAACTGGCGTCGCATATCCGCACCGAGATCGCGAAGTATGCGGACATCGTCAAGCAGGCCCATATCAAGATCGACTGAAGAGAGGTCACAGATGGCGGAAGTGCTCGCATTCCAACCGGGGAATTACCGATATATCGAAGCCGTGTTCCAGTACTCCGGCGGGATTGCAGCCGAGCGAGGCTACGAGATCGAGCGCGCGCGCTTCATAAAGCCGCTGCCACTGCGTGACGCTTACGCAGCAGTCGAAACGCACCTCACATCGATCGGCCGGCCGAGCACAGCATTCGCAGCGTGCGAGCTACGTTCGCCCGAGCCGTTCACCGATCAGGGTTTCTATGAGTTCAACAAAACGTACGTGACGACGCTCGAGCGTTGGGGCATCTACAAAAGCGGTGAGCCTCCCGTCAATCCGGTTGCGCGAACCAACGTGTGCCCGGTGTACGACAAACCCGCGGAGCCCGTAATGTATGCGTTCTCATATAGCGTGCCACAACAGCCCGGCAAAAGCACGGCGCGTGGCAGCTTCATTCTGTCCGGCAGCGGCGACGCTCGCGCGAGCGGCAACACGTATCGTGACCGTATCGTGCGGCCGGATGACACTTCGCCCGAGGCTCTGCGTGAGAAAGTCAGGTTCGTGGTTGCCGAGATGGAGCAGCGGCTTGCCTTACTGGGATTCTCGTGGAAAGACGCCGTCGCCGTGCAAGCCTACACCGTGCAGAACATCGGCCACCTGGTCGGTGAGGAGCTCGCTGCGCGCGGCGCCGGCGCACTGACCTGGCATTACGCGCGGCCTCCGGTCATCGGTCTCGAGTACGAGATGGATGTCCACGCCCCCGCCCGCGTACTCCTGATTTGATGTTGCGCAACCCGATCTAGGAGGGAGGTAACGGAGGGAACCTTGGGTTCCCTCTGTTGGTTTACCGCCTCCTCCCGGAGGGAGGAAACCGAAGGTTCCCTCCGTTACCTCCGTCCTACGGATTTTGGGTTGCTACCTTGTTCGAGCCTGGCCAGTCGCCGCCGAGGGCTTTCACCAGAAAGACCGCGATCAGGAGGCGCTGGCCTTGCAGCTGACTCGCCTGCCGCTCCACGTTGAGCAGCGCCTGCTGCGCGGTGATCACGTCGAGATAGGTTGCGACGCCGCCTTCGTAACGAGCAGTCGCGAGATCGAGTACTTTTGTCGCGCTCGCAATGGCGACTTGCGCCTGCGTGTACGCGCTCTCCAGTGTCTGCGTCCCCGTGATGCCATCCTCGACTTCCTGCATCGCGGTCAGCACGACCCGCCTGTAATTGGCGACCGCGAGCTCGTATCCGGCGCTGAAGAAGTCCA
>JAQGNH010000514.1 GCA_028291945.1 Betaproteobacteria bacterium | reverse complement strand
CGGGCAATCTTTTCGACGAACGTCATGTCGTGCTCGACCACGACGAGCGAGTGCGTGCCGGCGAGCGTCATGAATAGCTCGGCCGTGCGTTCCGTTTCTTCATCGCTCATACCGGCCACCGGTTCGTCGAGCAGGAGCAGCCTGGGTTCCTGCATGAGAAGCATGCCGATCTCGAGCCATTGCTTCTGTCCATGCGAGAGCAGCCCGGCGATGCGCTGTGCGCTGTCCTGGAGACGGACTCTTTTGAGCATGTCTGCGATGCGGTCACGATCCGCGGAGGTGAGCCGCACGAACAGCGTATTGCGCACCCGCTTGTCCGACTTCATAGCAAGCTCGAGATTTTCGAAGACGGTGTGGTGCTCGAAGATCGTTGGCTTCTGAAACTTGCGCCCGATGCCCGCGTGCGCGATCTCCGCTGAGGTGAGCCGGGTGAGATCGATCGTCTGGCCGAAGAACGCGCTGCCGGCGTCCGGGCGTGTTTTGCCGGTGATGACGTCCATCATCGTCGTCTTGCCAGCGCCGTTTGGACCGATGACGCAACGCAGCTCGCCCACGTCGATCGCAAGCGTAAGCGCGTTCAAAGCCTTGAACCCGTCGAAGCTGACGCTGATCGAGTCGAGATACAGCACGACGCCGTGCGAAGCATCGAGATCGGCCGTGACGGGATGGCTTATCGCCGGGTCCCCGGATCCCTGTCCTGACATGGAGCGCATCGTTGTCGCCGCGCTCATCGCGGCCGCTTCCGCACCTGGGCGAGCAGGCCGACGACGCCTTGAGGCAGGAACAGCGTAACCAGGATGAAGATGGCACCCAGCGCGAACAGCCAGTATTCGGGCAGGATCTGAGTGAAGACACTTTTCGCGCCGTTCACGAGCCCTGCACCGATCAATGGACCTACGAGCGTACCTCGCCCGCCCACTGCCACCCAGATGGCGATCTCGATCGAATTCGCAGGCGACATTTCGCTGGGATTGATGATGCCGACCTGCGGCACGTACAACGCGCCCGCGATGCCGCAGAGCACGGCCGAAAGGGTCCAGATCGCAAGCTTGTAGTGCAGCGTGTTGTAGCCGCAGAACGCCACCCGCGCTTCAGCGTCGCGAATCGCGGTGAGGATACGGCCGAAGCGCGAAGTGACGACAAAGCGCGCGAGTACGAGCGTGCCGAGAAGGATTGCGGCCGTGATCATGAAGAGCGAAATGCGCGTCTCGGGCGAGGTGACGCTGAAGCCCAGCACGCGTTTGAAATCGGTGAAACCGTTATTGCCGCCGAAGCCTGTGTCGTTGCGGAAAAAAAGCAGCATCGCGGCGAAGCTGAGCGCCTGCGTGATGATCGAGAAGTACACGCCTTTGACCCGCGAGCGGAACGCGAGATAGCCGAACACGTACGCGAGCAAGCCGGGAACGGCCAGCGCAAGCAGCGCGCACCACCAGAACTGATCGGAGTTCCACCACTGCCATGGGAGCTGCTTCCAGTCGAGGAACACCATGAAGTCCGGAAGATCGGCCTGGTACTGGCCTTCGCGTCCGATCTCGCGCATGAGATACATCCCGAAGGCGTAGCCCCCGAGCGCGAAGAAGAGCCCGTGGCCAAGCGAGAGGATACCCGTATAGCCCCATATCAAATCCATCGCGATCGCGACGATCGCGTAACACATGATTTTGCCGATCAGCGTCACCCAGTACGCCGACAGATGAAACGAGCTAGTCTGGGCAACCGCGAGACTGAAAACCGGAAGCGCGACAAGCATCACAACCGCCGCGGCGGCAAGCATAGTCCAGCCGCGCGGCCCGTACATCCGGCCGAGCACTGAATCGCTGATGACGCTGTCGGTCACCCCGCCTCCACCGCGCGCCCGCGCAGCGCGAACATGCCCTGAGGCCGCAGTTGGATGAAGATGATGATGAAGACGAGCACGGCGATCTTCGCGATCACTGCGCCCGACCAGCTTTCGAGGAGCTTGTTCGTGAGCCCCAATATGAGCGCGGCATAGACAGTGCCTGCGAGCTGACCGACACCGCCGAACACCACAACCAGGAACGAGTCGACGATATACGACTGCCCTAGATCGGGACCGACATTGCCGATCTGCGAGAGCGCACATCCGGCGAGGCCCGCGATGCCGGAGCCCAGCCCGAACGCCCAGGTATCCACACGGGTGGTCGGCACGCCAACGCAGGAAGCCATGGCACGATTCTGTGTAACACCGCGCACGAACAATCCAAGGCGTGTGCGCTCGAGCATGAGCCACATCGCGGCGAGCACCGCGAAGGCGAACACGATGATGACGATACGATTCCACGGCAGAACGATGTCGCTGAATACTTCGATGCCGCCCGACATGAAAGCCGGGTTAACGACCTGCACGTTCTGCGCACCGAACAATGTGCGCATGCCCTGTATCAGCATGAGGCTGATGCCCCAGGTCGCGAGCAGCGTTTCAAGCGGACGCCCGTACAGCCAGCGAATCACTCCGCGCTCGAGCACCATGCCGACGATCGCCGAAACGCAAAATGCCGCCGGCACCGCAGCTGCGAGGTACCAGTCGAAAGCCCCTGGCGCATAACCCCGGAACAGGTTCTGCACCGCGTAAGTCGTGTAGGCGCCGATCATGATGAGCTCGCCGTGCGCCATGTTGATCACGCCCATCAGGCCGTACGTGATCGCGAGACCGAGCGCGGCAAGCAGCAGGATCGAGCCGAGCGAAATACCGGCGAACGCAAGCCCGGCGCGCTGGTGCCACGCGAGCCGCCCATCGATTTCTCGCAGGCTTCTCTGAAGCTCGGCTTTGACGACGTCGTCTTTCTCAGTCTCCAGAACGGAGGCGAGTATGGTGCGGGTATTCCCGCTCTGCGATTTTGCGAGCGTGCGTATCGCCGCGATGCGTTCCTCGGGAGCGCCGGATTTCAATTGCGCGGTTGCCGTCATTTGTGCAAGCAGCGACCGCACTTCCGGATCGGTTTCTTTCTCGAACGCTTTGGTAACGAGGGGCAGCACTGCGGGGTCAGCGCCTGCAGCGAGCTCTTTCGCAGCCGCGAGACGCATGCTGCGATCGGCGGACATGAGACTCGCCGCGGCGAGCGCGGCCTGGACTACGCCGCGCAGCCGGTTGTTGACGACCACGTCTTCAGCGCCTGGAGGAATCGAAGCGATGTTGGCGCCGGTGATTGCGTCGGTCGCCTTTCCATCCTTGACGATGAACACCCGATTACCTGCGGTCTGCAGCTCGCCTGCGCCCAGCGCTTCCAGTATGACAAGCGCCCGCGGATCGCCTTCCGCGATCAGCGCCGCGATCGCGTTCGTCTTCTCGTCGCCTTCGCCCGTCGCGAGCTTCGCCACCGCGGCAGCATCGAGCGCTGCCGCTGGCCGCGCACACACGACAGCAAGGAGAAAGAGGGTCAACAGTATCTTGCGCATACGACGAGGGCCGGTTGGCCGGCCCTGTTGGGTTATCGCGAGCTGTCGGCAATAGGCGCTATCGATTGTTCGCGGCCGCTCGCAACGCCGTCCCTGGACGCATGGAATCAATCCGAACGTTTCGGGATTGCTCGGTCGCCACGCTCCTCGCAATGACGGCTGCTATCACCGCCCGATGGCTATTTCTTGGCTGCCATCAAGGCGGGCTCATCCTTCTTCTTATCATTGCCGGCGATGAAGGGACTCCACGGCTGTGCCCTGACCGGACCCGGAGTCTTCCACACGACATTGAACTGACCATCGGATTTCACCTCGCCGATGAACACTGGCTTGTGCAGATGGTGATTCTTCTCATCCATCTTGGCGGTGAAGCCTGAAGGCGCCTTGAATGTCTGTCCACCCATCGCCGCACTCACCTTGTCGACGTCGAAGCTTTTCGCTTTCTCCACAGCCTGCTTCCACATGTAGATACCGATATACGTCGCTTCCATTGGATCGTTCGTGAGCGGCTTGTCGGCGGCGGCGAGTTTCTTGGATTTCGCATAGGCGGCCCATTTGGCTTTGAAAGCGTCGTTTTCCGGATTCTTCAGCGACATGAAGTAGTTCCAGGCAGCGAGATGGCCGACGAGCGGTTTGGTATCGACGCCGCGCAACTCTTCCTCGCCCACGGAGAAGGCCACCACCGGCACGTCGGTCGCTTTCAGCCCCTGGTTGCCGAGCTCTTTGTAGAACGGCACGTTCGAGTCACCATTGATGGTCGATACAACCGCCGTCTTGCCGCCGCCTGCAAACTTCTTGATGTCGGCGACGATCGTCTGGTAATCGCTGTGACCGAACGGCGTGTACTTCTCGTCGATATCCTTGTCGGCTACGCCTTTCGATTTAAGAAAAGCGCGCAGAATCTTGTTGGTCGTTCGCGGATAAACGTAATCGGTGCCGAGCAGGACCCAGCGTTTTGCGCCGCCGCCTTCCTTGCTCATGAGGTACTCGACGGCGGGAATCGCCTGTTGATTCGGCGCAGCGCCGGTATAGAACACGTTTTTGGAAATCTCTTCGCCTTCGTACTGCACAGGATAGAACAGCAACCCGTTCAGCTCTTCGAATACCGGCAGCACCGACTTGCGTGACACCGAAGTCCAGCAGCCAAAGACCGCCGCGACCTTGTCCTGAGTGAGCAGTTGACGTGCTTTCTCGGCGAAGAGCGGCCAGTTGGAAGCCGGATCAACCACGACGGGTTCGATCTTGTAACCCATCACGCCGCCCTTCGCGTTGATCTCTTCGAAGGCCATGAGCGCGGTGTCTTTAAGCACGGTCTCGCTGATCGCCATCGTGCCTGACAGCGAATGCAGCACACCCACCTTGATGGTCTTGGTTTGTGCGTTCGCCGCAGGAACTTGCAAAGACAATGACAATGCGGTGCTTGCGGCTACGACGCTGGCGACGGCCGCCAGGCGTTTGATGAACAGTCTGCGATAAGACATTGCGGTCGGCTCCCTCTCAGCGTGTATTAAAGGTACTGTGCACGCCGTGTCGCCGGCGCTCGCGGGCTGCACTCGCACGATCTATGCCACGTGCGTAGAGACCCTTAGCACCTCGAATATTTGCTTTAGGCTGAGTTTGTTAAGCGCACCGAAGTGCTCCGCGCCGGTGCGTGGTCTCTCGGATTCCGGTTTATGCATGTGCCATGACGGTGCATGAAGCCCGTCTGATGCGCTTAAGCGGTGCAGATCACTAAACGGGTGATGGCCGCGCCGTAGCCGCGCGATGCGTCAGCGGTACAGCAGCAGCGCCTCGCGCTCTTCGCGCCACGCGTGCTCATCAGGGGTCGCGATCGCATCCAGATCGGCGTTCACTGCGCTCGGATCGTCGACCCATTCGCGCAGGCGCTCGCTGCCGTTGATGAGATCGATCGCGAGACGATCGTGCTCGTACTCGTACGGAAAATCGCGCCACAGGTCGTAGTCCGAACGCAGTGCGCGCAGCGCTTTGAACGCGAGCGCCTGCAGCCGCCACGGGCGAAACGCCTCGTGCTCGTACGACGCATCCTCGACGTGGATCTGCAGGCCCGCGCACAGCTTGCCGGCGTGCTTGTGAAAGGTCGGTTCGAACCAGCACTCGCGAAGCCGACAACCTCGCATCCACTCCGGCGCGAGCGAGGCCATTGCCGTAAGGAGCGCACGCGGCTCGATATCGGGCGCACCGAAGAGCTCGAGCGGACGCGTCGTGCCGCGGCCTTCGGACAGCGTCGTGCCTTCCAGCATCACCGTTCCGGCGTAACAGCGCGCCATCCACAGGCTCGGCGCGTTCGGGCTCGGATTCACCCACGCGCGCTTTCCGAGCGGCCAACCGTAGCCCGGTCCAGCCGCGGGCTCCCACCCCTGCATCGTCACGACCTGGCAATCGACGTCGAGATGCAGCGTGCGAACGAACCAGGCCGCGAGCTCGCCGAGCGTCAGCCCGTGCCGCATTGGCATCGGTCCGGCGCCGACGAAACTTTCCCATCCGCCGCGCAGTGTCAGTCCCTCGATCGGGCGTCCCGCCGGATTCGGGCGATCCAAAACCCACACGGTTTTGCCATGCTCAGCCGCGGCCTCGAGAACGTAGCGCAGTGTCGTGATGAAGGTGTAGATGCGGCAGCCAAGGTCCTGCAGATCGACGAGGAGTACATCGAAGGTCTCCATCATCTTCGCGGTGGGACGACGCACCTCGCCGTACAGGCTGAACACGGGGATGCCGTGAACGGGGTCCGTGTAATCGGGCGATTCGACCATGTTGTCCTGCTTGTCGCCGCGCAACCCGTGTTGCGGTCCGAAAGCCGCAGCAATGTTGAGGTCGTCGAGCGCTGCGAGCGCGTCCAGCGTATGCACGAGATCGCGCGTAACCGAGGCGGGGTGCGCAAGCAGCGCGACGCGCCGGCCCGCCAGCGGTTTTCGCAGCGCCGGGTCTTCCAGCAGCCGGTCGATCCCGAAGTTCATTGGAGCTCCAGAGCGAAGGCATCGGGGTGATGGAAATCCGGTTTCCCTGTTGGATGCGCCAGCGCCCAGTACGACAACCCACCCACATCGTCCTCGACAACGGCCGACACCGCGAGGGTGAGCGGCCCCTGCGAGTGCATCGGGGACAGACGCGCGAGAGGTATCAAGACATCGAGCTCCAGTGTTTCTGCGTTCCTGCGCACCGTCACGCGTGGATCGAGCGCGTCGTTCATGAGGGGTGCACCTTCCCGAAAGCGCTCGAACGCGTACGACGCCCACTCGCCCGAAGGCGAAAAATTGAATTCATGGTATGCAGGCAGGTTCTTGCTGATGAAAATTTCGCAGCACGTATGCTGCCAGAGTCTATCAGCGATGCGGGGCGCCCGCGGTGGCGGCACACGCACGCGATCGAGGTCGCCCGACACGACGTAGCTCACCGCGAGAATTCCGTCCTGCGAACGCGATATGCGCGCCTCGATGCTGCGGACTGGGGTGCTGCGAGTGTCAGGATGACACGTGAGGCTGGCGGAGTATTGCTGAGACGACGGCATTGAACGTGAAGCGTATCATCGAGCCGCGGGTAGCGCCAACCGCGCGGCGCTACTGCGGCGAGATCTGATTTACGCAGAGGTCACCGGTCTTTGACGACGCGAGAAAGTATGAGCATGCAACGTCGCTTGTGGATCATCGCGCTGACTGCTGCAAGCTCGCATCCCGCACTGGCTGCGGATTACCCGACGAAACCTGTGCGCA
>JAQGNH010000508.1 GCA_028291945.1 Betaproteobacteria bacterium | reverse complement strand
AGCGGTGGGCCTGTTTTTCGCGCCGCTACACACGCGGTGTAGAATCGCGCGCTCGCTCAGCACATCGCGCTCAGGATGACCTTTGCGGATTGCGGCCGGAAACAGAAAACCGATAAGCTAAGCGCTGAATTTGTATACCACGGAAGGGAATCGCTCCCGGTGGGGCGGCCGGACTTCAAACCCGGTAGGGGCCGCAGGCGGTCCTGCGTGGGTTCGACTCCCACTCTCTTCCGCCATCGATCATTTCTTTGTTCGCACGCCACCCGGGAAAAGCAGGTCGCAGGCTGGTACGGCGTGATCGCACCGCTAAAGACGCCGCAGCCGATCGTAGACAGGCTCAACAAAGAGATTGTGGATATCCTGCATCAGCCGGATGTGGCCTCGAGACTCGCGCGGACGGCTCAGAGCCGGTCGGCAGCACCGCACAGCAGTTCGGCCAGCACATCAAGTCCGAAGTTGCCAATGGGGCAAGCTGGTCAAGCAAATGAATATCCGGATGGAATAGCACGGATGGAACGCAAGCACGTTTACATTTGAGGAGTCGCCATGCCATTCGCACTCGAGCTCGCAGAACGCGTTTACACGCTGCGCTACGACGATCTGCCGCCTGAAGCCGTCAGCTGGGCGAAAATCGGAATCCTGGATACCGTCGGCGTCACCCTCGCAGGAAGCAATGATCCGTCAGCGATGATCGTGGCAGGCGTTCTGTCCGGAGCCGGTCCGAGTCTGCTGCTTGGCGCGAACAAACGCACGGGGCCGCTCGACGCCGCACTTGTCAATGGCACCGCTTCGCACGCGCTCGATTTCGACGATTGCAGCAATACGCTGGGCGGGCATCCGTCGGCGCCGATTCTTCCCGCGCTCTTCGCGCTCGCTGACGAAACAGGCGCAAGTGGGCGCGACTTCATTGCCGCCTACGTCGCCGGCTTCGAGACCGAATGCAAAATCTCGATGGGCGTCAATTTCTACCAGTACACGCGCGGCTGGCATCCGACGACGACGATCGGTGTGTTCGGCGCGGCGGCCGCGTGCGCGAAGCTGCTCAAGCTCGATGCTCAGCGCACGGCCACTGCTCTGTCGATAGCGGCTTCGCTCGCCTCAGGGATCAAGTCGAACTTCGGCACCTACGTAAAACCGCTGCACATCGGTCATTGCGCGCGCAACGGGCTTTTTGCCGCACTGCTTGCCCGCGACGACTACACTGCGAGCCCCGTCGCGTTCGAGCACAAGCAGGGTTACTTCGAGGTTTTCAACGGAGCCGGCAACTACGATGCCGGCAAAATCCTGCCCGCGTGGGGCAAACCGTTCGATATCGTGAAGCCCGGTATCGCAATCAAGCAATATCCCTGCTGCGGCAGCACGCATCCTGCGATCGACGCAATGCTCGGGCTCGTACGAGAACACGATCTGAAGCCTGACGCTGTCGAACGCATTCAGAGCTGGACGCACACGCGCCGTCTCGAGCACACCAATCGGCCGGATCCGCAAAGCACCAAGGATGCGAAATTCAGCGTTCAGTATTGTCTCGCGCGCGCGCTCCTCGATCGCAAAGTCGCCATCGAACACTTCGAAGGCGACGCTTACAAGGATCCCCGCGTGCGCGCGGTCACTGAGAAGGTGCAAGCAGCGCCGTATACGACCGAGCAGTTCCCTGCTGAAAACCATTTTGGCGCAGAAATAAAAGTCACGTTGCGGGGCGGAACCGTGCTCGGCATGAAAGTCGATCAGCCCGCCGGCCGCACCTCGGCGAATCCGCTGCCGCAGGAGCGTTTGAAAGAGAAATTCGAAAACTGTGCGAACCGCGCGCTCGCGCCAGACCGCACCGCTGCTGTATACAGCGCGATCATGGAACTGGAGAAACTTTCAGACGTGAGGGTGGTGAATAACGCGATGGCAGCCGAAGCGTCAATGCACCGCCCGGCGACTGCGGTAAAGGCCTAGTTTCGCGGGCGCCTTTTTTCCTCGCCGGAGGGTACGGGAACATCGGTTTCGACTGCCGCTGCGGTCGCCGTTGCCGTTCCGGTCCACGTGTCCCTTTCACCGCTTAGCGAGGAACCTCGCGTCGCCACCGCTTAACGCTGACGGCGGCTGCCCCCTGGCCGATCTTCGCAACCTTTGTTTCGGGGTCAATGCTTCTTCAGATCATCGCCGAGAAGGATCGCGTCAATTCCACATCGTGTAGCGCCTTGACGACGCGCCTACGTCGACCTAGAGTTCAGCCCTCCCTCGCTTCGCAGCCAAACACTTCAGTGCCGGGGAGCTCAGTCAATCAGTCGTTCAAGGATGGCCCAATTGCAGAATTATGATGTGATCGTAGTGGGTAAAGGTAACGCCGCCCTGTGCGCAGCGTTGTCCGCGCGGGAACAGGGGGCCAGGGTCGCAATGCTCGAAGCGGCCAGCGAGGACGAGTCCGGCGGCAACAGCCGCTTCGCGGGCGGAGTCATGCGCTTCGCCTACGAATCCGTCGACGAGCTCAAACAAGTGACCGAGCTCACCGACGAGGAAGTCGCCACCAGCGACTTCGGCACGAACACGCGCGAAGAGTTTTTTGACGATCTTTACCGTCTCACGAGCTTCCGGACCGATGCGGATCTTTCGGAAACCCTCGTAACGAAGAGCCTGGAAACGATGGCGTGGCTCAGATCCAAAGGCGCTCGCTTCGTCCCCAATTACGGCCGGCAGTCAGGGCTCGTGAACGGCAAGCGCAAATTTTTCGGCCGACTGCCGATCGAAGTGTCGGGCGGCGGTGCAGGTCTGGTGCAGTATCTCGACGCCGCGGCGCGCAAAGCAGGCATCGATGTGTTTTACGAGACTCGCGCGACATCGCTTATATATGACGGTGCAAGAGTCGAAGGCGTGCGTGCGCAGCAGAAAGGCGAAGCGGTCGAGTTCAGAGCCCGATCGGTCGTGCTCGCATGCGGGGGCTTCGAAGCAAACCCTGAGTGGCGCACGCGCTATCTCGGACCCGGCTGGGAGCTCGCCAAAGTCCGGGGATCTCGCTTCAACATGGGCGACGGCCTACGCATGGCCCTCGATATCGGCGCAGCACCGTATGGCAACTGGTCAGGCTGCCATGCGACCGGATGGGACCGTTACGCGCCCGAGTTCGGCGATGTGAACGTGGGCGATCAGTTTCAGAAGCACAGCTATATTTTCGGTCTGCTCATCAACTCGAGCGGCAAACGCTTCGTCGATGAAGGTTGGGACTTCCACTCCTTCACATATGCGAAGTACGGCGGTGAAGTGCTCAAGCAGCCGGGCCAGTTTGCGTGGCAAGTGTTCGACGCCAAAGTCAAGAATCTGCTGCGCTCGGAGTACCGCATCAAGTTCGTCACCAAAGTAACTGCGAACACGATCGAGCAGATGGCGCCTCAACTCGAGGGGGTCGATCCCGAGCAGTTCATCAAGACGGTGCGCGAATACAACGCGAGCGTTCGCGATGACGTCAAGTTCGATCATACGATCAAGGACGGCAAATCCACAGCGGGCGTCGAGCCGCCGAAATCAAATTGGGCGCAAAAGCTCGATACCCCGCCGTTCGAAGCGTACGCGACAACGTGCGGCATCACGTTCACGTTCGGCGGCTTGAAGATCGACCGCGAAACGGGTCAGGTACTGAACGTCCACTTCCATCCGATCCCGGGCCTCTACTGCGCCGGTGAAATGGTCGGCGGTCTGTTCTACTTCAACTATCCCAGCGGCACGGG
>JAQGNH010000465.1 GCA_028291945.1 Betaproteobacteria bacterium | reverse complement strand
TTCTGAATCTTCGGGATCTCGGCGCGAATGATCGCATCGAACTCGGCCGGACCCATCGGCGTGGCCGATATGCCCTGTTTGAACAGACTTTCTTTCACTTCGGGAATTTGCAGGGCCCGTACGATTTCAGCGCCAAGGCGGTTGATCAATTCTTTCGGTGTTGCCGAGCGCGCAAACGCACCCAGTTTGGACGTGAGCTCGAAATCCGGGAATCCCGATTCAGCTAGTGTCGGGACATCCTTTGCTTGATCCGACCGCGTCTGCGATGTCACAGCGATGGCGCGCAGCTTGCCCGCGTTCAGGTGTGGCGTCACGGTTGCGATCGTCGAAATGAGTATGGTGGTATGACCGCCCAGAACCGCTACGGCCGACGGCGCGCCGCCCTGATAAGGGACATGGATGATGTCTATCTTCGCTATCTGCTTGAGCATTTCGCCGGTCACGTGTTGCGCGCTTCCGGTGCCGTTGCTGGCGTAGGTCAGCTGACCCGGGTTGGCGCGCGCGAGGGCGACGATGTCTTTGGCTGTCCGCACCGGCAGCGAAGGATGGACCGAGATGATGTACGGATCCGTCCCGATCCTCGCGACCCCAACGAAGTCCCGCATGGAATCGAACGGCAGCTTCGTTCGCAGCGCGGCGTTGGCAATGAACGTGAAGCCGGCGATCAGAAACGTATGGCCGTCGGCGGGTGCGCGGGCGACCAGCTCGGTGCCGATTACGGTGCCGGCGCCGGGACGATTATCCACGACGACGCTTTGGCCGAACGCCTTCGTTAGCGGCGGCGCCAGTGCGCGTGCAGCGACGTCGACCGATCCGGAAGGCGGGAACGGCACCACGATACGCAAGGGTTTCGAGGGGAACTGCGCGAGCGCGAAGCTATCGGTATAAACCGCTCCGACCAGCAGCGCAATGAGCGCCCACCAGCGTCGCATCTTCATGGAGTCACCGCTGCCATCGCTTTCTGCCTCCGACTATTTTGCGTAGCGGAAGAATTAAAGCATGCGCGGGTGACTATGACGATCGGACGCTAAATTTTTACGGCCGCGGATAGAACCATCGCTCAAACGCGGCAAGCTGCCGACCTGTGGCAGCTTGCCGTAAGCTCGAGCTCAGAGGGTTTGCGGCGAACGAATGCGAGGCCGACTTAGGACGTCGCATTACGATGCCTCGTGCGTCACGTTAGAAACGGCTGGCGAACTTGATCATCGCGCGATGAGCCGAGTAATTGTCGGTTCTCCAGTCGTAGTCATACCCGGCCTCGAGCGATCACGTTTTCGCAGCACACGCGCACGAGAGCAACGTAAGGCTGGTGCCGATATTGAACGTATTGTCATCGGTCCTCAGTCCTGGCGTCGTAAAGGCTGGCGACCCCGCAGTGGTAAACGCCGCGGTGTTTTTCAGCGTAGGGTTGCTCAGCTGGTGAAACCATTTGAAATGGACCTCTGGAACATAAGTCGCGTTACCATGGGCAAATGCGCGTTCCACCTTCACGCCCAAGCCGGACTCGAGGAAATCATAGCTCTGGGAATCCACCCGCAGATTGATATCGCCCGCGCCGCTTTCCGTATAGCCCCGCAGATTCAAATGCGTGTACTGGAGTGACGCGAGCGGCGTGACTAAGACCCGGTCCGCGGTGAAGAAGTGATAGCCAGTCGTCACAGTACCGGTGTACTCCTGACCCTTATAGTCGGCGTTCGCTGTGCGGTCTACACCGGTAAACGCAACATGCCGGGTCCCTGAATACTGATTCCAGCCTAAAGACGCATCACCGTAGATGAACCAGGGTCCGTTCTCATGACCAATGTAGGCCGTTGCCCTATAGGTATCGATATCGGTGCTGGCGTCGAAGGTCTTTCCATCGATGGCGCTCCGCGAATAGCCGACACCAAAGCCTGCGCGCGTGTCAGGACGAAGAAGCGTGTCATAAGCGATCATGGCGCCGCCCGTTCTGGAGCGATACAGACCCCGTGCGCTGCTTCTGATCGATAGCAATGTAAGCGTCGCTAGTTTGCGGCAGGGCACGACCTCTTGCAGTTAACTACGGCAAGATGGATCTATCAAAATGTTAGTCTATCGAAAGTTAGCGGCGCCGCGAATGGAGATCACCGCTGTTAGTCCAATGCCGCAGAACGCCTCTAAGGGCAGTCCGGCTCAGCATGTAGGAACACGTGACCGGTCCGGTACTAATTTGGCCACGCAGCCTAACGCTCAGTTTTTCGCCGCTTCGTGACGACCGATTCCCTGATCAACCTCAGCCGCAATAACTTTGTATAGAGGGCGCGTCAGCAAGTTCAGCCCGGCGACGATGCTCTTGCAGTCCATCATCGACGGTACGCGCTGTCCGCGGTGCTCCACGCGGCCGCCAATCTGCTTGACCTCTACGCCGAGCCTTCCGAAGTGGGTAGCAAGACGCGGATCGGTTAATACGAAAATCGTATCCACGCCGTGTCGCAACGAAAGTGCAATGATGCCCAGATAAAGGCCGACGGGGATGTAGGGAAAGCGAGGCCGTTTTTCATCGCCGAAACAGTGGTCGGAAAAGCCTCCGACGTTGCGCTTTTCGCCTTTGCGTCTGCGGTACTTGGCGATTATCGCCAATCGAGACACTTCACCGATCTTGTCGCGCGGAAACCGCTGCGGATCGGCGATGTTTCTGTCTATCGTCGCTTTGCATGTCTTTTCAAATGGCAACGGATATTGCGGATCTTCCGGGCGGGTCAATATCAGCCGGGCGCAACCGGCGAACACGCCATCGTGAATGTTGCGCAAAAGGCAGTGCAGCGAATGCGCATCGTACTCATCGGTCTCCCGGCCGTCTGGATGCACAGGCTCGAACTTGAGCTCATCACAAAAGACCTCGTGTCGAATGCGAAAGACTTCTTCTTTGAGCTCCGGAGTCAGTGCGGGTACAACCTGAAAGTACGTCTCGAACCCTTCACCCAGGTTGCGCATTGCAAAACCCCATTCGACCTTGGCCACGTGTCATTGATTTCCCCTGACTTCTGCGACGACGACGAGCCGACGCTTCTTCGATTGATTGAGTTGTAGCACGTTGGCCGCGCTCTCAGGTTTTAGAGTCGCATGCTCGCGCGCCTGCGCTTGCTGTTTGCGAATCCTTCTGAAGGTCTTCCGCAGGTCAGTGGCAAAGCTCGGTGTGTACCGAAATGACTGATCGAGTATGTGTTTCAAGCGAAGAACACGGTGGCAGGCATGCGGTAAGAGGCGCGTTGCTGGTGTGGGGCCATTCTTTTCGCAGGAATCGGCTTTGCACTCCGTTCGTTACCGCACATAACGGGTAATCGTCGACATGGTTTCGTGCGCCCGGTGCGCGATATCCAAGTGTCATGATTGCCTGACAGCGCAGCGCTAATGTTCGGTTTAAACTAAAGTGCGTGCAGAATAGACCGTGTCAACTTCAGCGGCCTTTCCGCTATCGCAATTCGTTAAGTACGCTGCCGCACATACGACATTGCTGCGCAGGTTTATCGTTTCATTCGTCCGGCACTCCGGCGCCCTGGCCTTCGCTGGTAGAAAGCGCGGCGTAGGCGCTGGTGCTGCTGGGCACAAGGACAATGTATGCAACGAGTAACCAACGCAGTTATGCAGGAACGCGTAATGTTTTTGAAGATCGGGTTTGCGTTTCTGCTCGGCGTCCTGCTCGCCCTCCTGCTGTGACTTGCCTTTGGCGTGGCCGTACTTTTTTAATCGTGGCGAGCGCCTCCTGTTCACTGTCTATCAGCTCGCATGCGCGTTATCTTTGACCTGCCAGCTCCGTTCCCGTCCAAGAGCTTCTCTGATACGCCGCTGAATGCCCCAGTGTAGTACGGCGGCGCACGGCGTGTTGTCGGGAGTGTGTCCTCGATCGGTCCCCTCACTAGGCCATTCGGCCTACCGGCTATAGGCCACGCGGCCCTGCCGCGATTGCCTACGTGCTTATATGTTAAGTGCCTCTTGTCGCTCCGGCACCTGATCGAGATTCGAAACATTGCAAGGGTTCCGGGCACACGGTGCGTGTTGCAAATTGCAACGAAGATCGAAGCGCTTTTGTGAGCACGAGTTTGCGTAGCAACTCTCGCTTATCTGCACTCCTACACGATGTGTCAAAGTTTTCTGATATGCCAAGGTCCTGCGCGCAGGCTAATGTACGGGATCAGCGCTCGTCTCAGACCAGTATGCCCGGTCGCCACTGCATCAAGAGTCAATGTTGCAACACAGTAGGGTGTGGCGAATAGAAGCCGGATTGGCATTGAAGGAATCGAATAGCGACGTTAACAAGCACATAACGCACACCATGCGATGCGCTCATCGTCCAGATCATCCTGATGAGCGCTGACATCTGCTTGCTGATCGCGGCCCGGCTCATCCGTCGTTCTCCACCTGTTTCATCCCCGTAAAAATGGCGGCATTGCACAGTGAAGTCAGTGCACGATAAGCACGGAATCCGGAATGAGCGCAAAGATCAATTGAACGGTACAGCTCCGGCCCGGCCCATTCGCGTGCTGGTTGTAGATGATCACGCAGTCGTGCGTGACGGCCTCAAGATGTTGCTGGAATCGGCTGAAGACATTCGAGTCGTCGGGATGGCACCCAACGGCTGCGTTGCACTTCAAGAAGCCGGGCGTACGAGCCCGGACGTCGTGCTCATGGATGTGGTCATGCCCGAAATGAACGGAATAGAGGCGACTGCGCAACTGCTGCATGGCTCGCCCTCTATTCGCGTCGTCATGGTGTCAATGATCTCGGATGTCGAGCACGTATACCGCGCATTACAAGCCGGGGCGAAAGGTTATGTGCTCAAAAGCTCGTCGAGCAAACAGGTGATAAATGCAGTCAGGACGGTACATGCGGGGCGCCGTTTCCTTTCTCCCGGCATTGCAGAATCGATGCTCGATGAGTATTTGCTGGCGCGTATTCCGACGAGCCCTCTGGATCAGTTGAGTCAGCGTGAGCGCCAGGTTCTGCAGCTCCTGGCCGAAGGCCGCTCGACGACCGTAATCGGCCGACTACTGTCGCTGTCACCCAAAACCGTCGATACGTATCGCAGCAGGATGATGCAGAAGCTCGGCATCAGCGAGGCCGCCTCTTTGATCAAGTTCGCCATTAGACATTGCATTACGCCGCCTGAATAGCACGTCGCCGGCTCGTCCTGCGCGCGTAGTAAGCCGCCGATGCGCTCGAGTGAAACGGCTATTTGGCTCGCAGCTGACGGAACACCGCTGCGGCATGGGCACGGCGGCCTACCTGCAGCTTCTGGAAGATGTTGCTCAAATGGTTCTTGACGGTCTTGTCACTCAGACCGAGCGCCGTACCGATTTCCTTGTTGGTCTTGCCGTCTGCGACCAGGGTAAGCACCCGTTTTTCCTGTGTCGATAGCGACTCACCGGTGCGGTCTCGAAGATCGGAACGCGAGAGCGTCTTCAGCTTTTCAGCCATGTCGCGCGTGATTGTCGGGTCGAGGATCGATTGACCCGCTGCCACAGCTCTGATGGAGGCCACGAGCGAATCACTGCCGATCTCTTTCAGGAGAAACCCGCGGGCGCCGGCAAACACCGCGGAAAAGATCGCTTCCTCGTCCTCGTAGGAGGTCAGGAACACGACGTGCGTTTCCGGAAGCCCAGCGAGTATCTGGCGGCAAGCGTCGACCCCGGTGCCGTCCGGCAACCGCATATCCATCAACACGACGTCCGGCTTCAGCGACAAGGCGAGATCGACTGCTTCCGCGACGCTTCCTGCCTCTCCCACGACACGGATGTCCGTTGTGTCTTCGAAAACGGTCCGCAGGCCTACCCGCACGATCATGTGATCGTCGACGAGCAATAATGTGATGGGAATCGTGGAATCCATGTGCTGCACTTTCTCTGGATGCTTGAGACTAGTACGAAGTCGACGCCGGTCCTTCGAGGGGTTCACGCTTGGCGAGCTCCAGCACGATGCGAGTGCCTTGAGGCCCGGACAATATCTTGAGTGTGGCACCCATTTGCCGCGCGCGCGATGCCATGTTTTCCAGGCCGCTACCCGTATGCCGAGGGTCCTCCGCGTCGAACCCCGTTCCGTTATCGCTGATCGCAAGGCGAACACCGACATCCGCAAGCTCTAGGACGAGCAGGGCGCGTTGTGCGTGGGCATGCCGCAAGGTGTTGCTCAACGCTTCACGCGCGATATGCAGCACGTGCTCCGCCTCACTCGGGCTGAGACGTGCGAATGCCGCGGGATCGACGTTCACCTCAAACCGCAGCCCGCCCATTAGATTGGCAGAATCGATGAGCTTGGCCAGCTCGGCTCGAAACTGCGGCTCCGTCAGAATATTTGGTTGAGAGCCTGCAATGTATTGGCGTGCATCGCGGATCACCTGATTCAGGCCGTCGATCATCTGCTTGAGATCTTCGGCTACGTCCGCGGGGCCCTTGCGTTGAAGGCGCTCGAGTCTCATACCGATCGCGTATATCGCCTGCACGATGTGGTCGTGAAGATCGCGAGACAGACGTTGTCGCTCTTCGAGTAGCTCGCGCAGGTCTTGTTCGCTCCGGCGCAGCGCCTCTTCCGCTAACTTACGTTTTGTGATGTCGCGATACATTGCATAGATTTCAACCTGTCCCCCCGGTAGTGAAACCGGTACGCGCGTAATCGAAACATACAGATGGCTGCCGTCTTTGCGCTTGCGAACGCTGTCTAGATCGAGCGTTTGAGCTTGTACGTTCGAGGCGGCATAGCTCTTTTCCTCATCCTGCCGCTCGTCGGGGATGATGAGCTCGGTAAGCGGCCGGCCAACGCTTTCCTGAGGGCTGTAGCCAAAGACTCTGGTGAACTCTCGGTTCACGCGCACAATCCGGGTATCCGTGCTTAACAGGGCCACCGCGTGGGGTGCCTGTTCGAAAAGTTCGTTGAGTAGCGCGCTCTGCTTCTGTAGCCGATTCACGAAGGATGTCAGCAGACCGACAACCAACACCATGATAGGAACAATACTTATGCCCAGAATGCCAAGCGACGAGATGCTCACGACGTGAGATGAGTCCAGTGCGGCACCCGAAACCGCAAAAGTAACTCCAGCCATCGCGGTGTAATGCATCACCGGGTTGGCCGTTCCCCTCAGCAGCGCCGCGCCGTGAAGGCGCGAACTGCGGCCAAGCCTGTCGTGCGCGATTTTAGGCGTCAGCGTTAGTGACATGAATGAGGTCGTTATTGCGATGGCGATGGAAAGTATTACGAACAGAGGGGAATAGTGGTGAATGTCCGGCACTCGCATGGCGGCCATGGATGTGTAATGCAGACCCGAGATGCCGACGCCGCCCAGCAGGATGCTCGCGGCGAAAGCTCGCGTCCGGCCTATCTTGCGGACGCTTAGGACGAACAGCGCTGCGGCAGAACCCATAATGCCAACAAGCCATGACACCAACACCATCCGCCAATCGAACTCCAGCGCGACGGGCAATAGCAGCGCGAGTTTCCCGGTGTAGTGCATCGACCAGGTGCCGGTACCGTCCACTATCGCTGCGCACATGAGCCAGATGAGCCACGTCCGACCCCGCGCGTCTCTGACCCGTTGCATCAGATCGACTGCAGCATAAGCTGCAAGAATCGAGATCAAGACCGACAGGGCGACCAAGCGGTGATCGTGATGTGCTGCCATCACCACATCTGCGGTGCTCATTGTGCGCAGGCCGAGACACAGTTGCGCCGCATAGCTGGTATAGTGTCCATTCGCAGCTGGTGTGACGTCGAATGCCTTGGAATCAGACGCCGCCCGCGCCTTGATTCGATTTCTCGCATCGGACGCCGGGGCACCGATCATAAAAGAGACTGGCGTGGAACCCATCGCGAGTACGCCATACTGAGCCGTTGCAGCGATAACCCTCCGTCACACGTGCTCGGCGATTATTCTTGCATACGGTTACCACGGCGGTCAGCGCCACTAATAGCTACTCATCATCGACGAGTAGCACCCCAGTCACGATTGCATAGTGGCGGCGTTCCTCGGTTCATCTGCAGCAGCGAACGCGCTCTCGACCAGCGGCAGGTAGATGGCGAACGTGCTGCCCTGCGTGACCGCACTCCTCACGTCGATCGCGCCACCCGAGTCGGCGACGATCGCGTAAACAATCGACAGGCCCAGACCTGTCCCCCGGCCGATTTCCTTCGTGGTAAAGAACGGCTCGAAGATGCGCGAGAACGTCGTGTCG
>JAQGNH010000432.1 GCA_028291945.1 Betaproteobacteria bacterium | reverse complement strand
CAGCGCCGAGCTCGGGGACCATCCCTGGCAGGATTCGAACGTTGTGCCAGAGGTGACCCGGATGAGCGGGATGCTCCATGGTGTATCGCTTCAGGTGGAACGTGCTTCCTTCGGACTGCTGCTTCAGTACCTGTTCGATGACTCCGACAGCTTCCTGGTAGGTGTTGTCGCCTTCCAGGGCACGCTTGACGTCCTTCTCGGTCAGAAAGAGCACGGCAATTCCTTCAACAAATTATTCAGGGTTGAGTTTTGCAATCTGGGTCACTCTCGCCCATTTCTCGATTTCTGACTTGATGAGAGCGAGGAGCCCTTCCGGTGTCGTGCTGATCGGGTCGGTGTCGAGAGTAGCGAATTGTTGAGCGACTTTGGGATCGGCGATCGCGCGGACGATCTCCTTGTGCAGGCGCTCTACGATGTCGGGCGGAGTGCCGGCGGGGGCAAGCACGCCGTACCATTGGCTGACTTCGTAGCCCGGTAGCGTCTCACCTATCGTCGGTGTGTCCGGGCTCCTGCGTTTCGACCCCGTCGTCGCCAGAGCGCGCAGTCTGTTCACTTTCACATGCGGCGCAGCGGCCGGACCACCGCCGAATGCCATTGCAGTCTCGCCTGTAAGCACGCTGACGAGCGCGGGCCCGGTCCCCTTGTACGCAACGTGTGTCATCTTTATCTTCGCCAACACATTCAACAATTCGCCGGCGAGGTGTGTGTTGCTGTTCACGCCGCTCGAGCCATAAGTAAGCTGCTCCGGATTGGATCTTGCGAAAGCGATCAACTGCTTGATCGTGTGAACGGGTAACGAGAGGTGCACGACGAGGGTATAGTCGGTCGCCCCCACGAGGCTGATCGGCGCAAAGCTCTTCGCGTCGTACGGAAGCTTGGGCGTGATGCTTGGAATGACGGCGTTGGGTCCCCCGCTGCCGAGAAGCAACGTGTAGCCGTCCGCCGGCGCCTTCGCGGCGATCTCGGTGCCGATACGTCCGCTCGCTCCTCCACGACTGTCGACGATGACCTGTTGGCCCAGTTGTTCGGACAGCGCATGAGCAATCACACGGCCTGCGGCATCGACTCCGCCGCCTGGAGGGAAGGGCACGATGAGCCGGATGGTCTTGGCTGGATATGCCTGGCTGCACGCGTCGGGGATGATCAGCCAGAGCGCAGCACACACTACGGCAGCGTAGATGGACGACATGGGAATCGGTACGCTCTACAAGTCGACATCTTTCGGTTTTGGCAGCCGCGACTGCAGACTACGCTGAGCAGGGTCTGCGTTGCAAGGGGTCGGCTGACTTCAGTGGTATTATTGTTAGAACGATATGCACAACCTCGGTGCGAGCCGTGCACCGAAGCGGACGTCATGACTGACCTCAGCCTGATCCCCGAAATTACTGACAAGAAAGTTCGCCAGCGCGCGGTGAAGCGTCTGCGCGAGCTGAACGTGACGTTGCCGACTCTGACCGAGCTCGCCGACCCGAGCCGCATCCCGGCGACGCAGCAGGCCATTCTCGCGGGCGTAGGCGCGGACGAGCCGGTTGCCGCCAATCTCTGGCGAGTTCACTGGTTCAACGACGAAGCGCGCACCGGTCGCGTCGACGTTCCGGGATATCTCGTTTTGCCTGAGGCCTTGACGGGCGTGAAAGCGAAAATCGTCGTCGCACTCGGCGATCGCTTTCCGATGATCGGCGCTCACAAGGTGCTCGCGGCCTATGGCTGCCTCGTGCCTCGTCTCGTGAGCGGTCGCTTCGATCCGACCAGCGACAAAGCTATCTGGCCATCGACGGGCAACTATTGCCGAGGCGGAGTCGCGATCTCGCGCACGCTCGGCTGTCGCGGTGTCGCCGTATTGCCTGCGGGGATGAGTAAGGAGCGCTTCGACTGGCTCGAGCGCTGGGTGAGTGACCCTTCGGACATCATTCGCACACCGGGTACCGAGAGCAACGTCAAAGAGATCTATGACAAGTGTGCAGAGATCGCGCGCGACGAGCACAACGTCATCGTCAATCAGTTTTCCGAGTTCAGTAATTACCTCATTCATTATCATTGCACAGGGAGAGCGCTCGATCGCGTGTTCGCTGATCTGCGTCGCACCGAGCCTGGGCTCCGTCTATCCGCATTTGTGTCTGCGACGGGCTCGGCAGGCACCATCGGCGCGGGCGATTATTTGAAGCAGGTTCACGGCACGAAAATCGTCGCGGTAGAGGCGATCGAATGCCCGACGATGCTGGTCAACGGCTACGGCGAGCACAACATCCAGGGCATCGGCGACAAGCACATTCCGCTCATTCACAACGTGATGAACACCGATCTCGTGGTGGGTGTGTCGGACAGGAGCTCGGATGCGCTGAATCTGCTCTTCAACGATCGTGTCGGGCGCGACTATCTGACGCGGAGGCACAAGCTCGATCCCGCACTGGTGAACGGGCTCGACAACTTCGGCCTTTCGAGCATCGCGAACGTGCTCGCGGCGATCAAGATCGCCAAACACCTCGACCTTGGCCCGTCCGATGCAATCGTCACCATCGCGACGGACAGCGCTGCGCTCTACCGGAGCGAGCGCGCAACGTATGTCGCGCGTGAGTACTCGAACCGCTTCGACGAAGTGAACTCCGGGGAAATCTTCGGGCAGCACCTTGGCGGTGTTGCCGACGATCACGTGAACGAGCTGACCTATGTCGATCGCAAACGTGTGTTCAATCTCGGCTACTACACCTGGGTGGAGCAGCAGGGTGTATCGGTCGAAGCTTTCGACCGCCGCAAGGACGCCGGATTCTGGAAGGCGCTGCAGGATTCGATTCCTGCATGGGACAAGCTTATCCAGGATTTCAACGAGGACACCGGAGCGCGGCATGCGGGGTAGACGGTGAGCGATTCGTACCTTGATCTGCGCCGTAAGCTCACCGAGCGCGATCGCAGCCTTCACGAGAAAGTCGTATCGCTCGAACAGGCCGCCGCACTCGTCAAAGACGGCGAGACGGTGGGCATCGGTGGCAGCACGTTATCGCGCACACCAATGGCGATGGTGTGGGCGCTGATTCGTGCGCGCAAAAAGCGGCTGACGTGCGCCCGCGGCATCACTTCGAGTGAAGGCGACTGGCTGTTCGGCTCGGGCGCGTGCGATCACATGATCACGAGCTGGTTCAGCCAGGGCATCGTGTGGGGTGTGTCGAAAGTGATGCGCCATTATACCGAGCAAGGTCTCGCGCGGTTCGACGAATGGAGCCACATGGCCATGGGCATGCGGTTTCGCGCGGGCGCGATGGGTGTTCCGTTTCTCCCGATGCGTTCGATGCTGGGCTCGGACGTCGTGCGCCAGCGTCCTGAGGTGCGCGAGATGGAATGTCCCTTCACCGGTGACAAGCTTCTGCTGGTACCCGCGCTCAACCCCGACGTCGCGCTCATCCACGTGCAGCGCTGCGATGCCTACGGCAACGCGCAGATGGACGGACTGCAATTTCTCGATATCGATCTTGCGATGGCGGCGACCAGGGTGATACTGACGACTGAGCGTATCGTGTCGAATGGACAGATCCGGCGGGTGCCCGACCAGACGAAAATCCCGTTCTTCGCAGTCGAAGCGGTCGTCGAAGTGCCGTTCGGATGCGCGCCGCACGAGTGCAGTGGCGTCAACGAGCCGCTTTTCAAGCACATGGATTACTACACGTCGCTCGTGAACAAGGAGCCCGTCAAAGGCATGGCCGAATACCTCGACCGCTATGTGTATGGCCCGAAGTCGTGGACGGAGTATCTGAATCTGCTCGGGCTCGACCACCTGCTCGAAGCGGCGAAGGGCGGGCGGAGCGTGTCGAATGCCTGAGAGAAGCCAATGAGAGCAATCGTTCGTGCCGACCGTCGCGCCGCGACGCAGTCGAAGCATGAACGCGCTTAACCGCATCACACGATGAGCTCAACTGCCGCGCACTACACCGCGAGCGAGCTCCTCGCCGTGATGAGCTCCCGCCTTTTGAAAGACGGGCAGATCGTGTTCGCCGGCGTTGGCATTCCGCTTCTCGCCGCAACGCTTGCGCAAGGGACGCACTGCCCCGGCCTGACCATCCTGTTCGAAGGCGGTGTCATTGGACCCGTGATCGAGCCGGGCAAGCTTCCGCCCTCGACCAATGAACAACGCTGCACCGTCCGCGCGAACATGGTGCTCGCGAGCACCGATGTACTCTTGCTGCTTCAACGCGGCTACGTCGACATCGGTTTCATGGGCGGCGCACAGATCGATCAATACGGCAATCTGAATTCCTCGTTCATCGGCGACCCCGCGCATCCGAAGACGCGCCTCCCCGGCACCGGTGGCGGCAACGACATCGCCAGCCTTGCCCAGATGATCGTCGCGATGAAACACGAGAAGCGACGCTTCGTCGAAGAGGTCGACTTCGTGACGAGCCCGGGATTCCTGCGGGGCGGCACGAGTCGGCGTGACAGCGGTCTGCTCGCGGGCGGAATGTATCGTGTCGTAACCGATCTCGGCATTTTCGGCTTCGACGAACAAACGCGCCGCATGAAGATCGTTGCGCTGCACGACGGCGTCAGCATCGAGCAGGTGCAGGACAACACCGGATTCAAGCTCGAACCTGCGCGCGACGTCGAAGTAACGAAGCGCCCGACCGAGCGTGAGCTGGAGTTTCTGCGCAAGCTCGACCCGGAGCGGCTGTACACCGCGTAGGAGCGAAAAAGCGCACGCATTCACTTCGTCATTCCGGCGTACGCCGGAACCCATTTTTAGTTTGAACAATGGATCCCGGATCAAGTCCGGGATGACGAGCAGAGACTAACAGGAGAAGATTGCATGGCCCTTCTGCACAACACCTTCGGCATCGCAGCCCGCAACTTCACAACGTATCCCGAAATGCCCGACGGCAAAGCGCTCGTCGAATACGGCGTGAAGATGGAGGAGATGGGTTTCGATTCGCTATGGGTGTGGGATCACATCCTGCTCGGGGTCGAGCCGAGCTTTCCCGTCTTCGATTCGCTGACCCTGCTCACGGCCATTGCGGCGCGCACCAAGAAGATCAAGCTCGCGACCGGGATACTCGTGCTGCCTCTGCGCAATCCGGTGGTGCTGGCGAAGCAGCTCTCCAGCATGGATCAGCTTTCCGATGGACGTTTGCTGATGGCCATGGCGGCAGGCTGGTACAAGCGTGAATTCGACGCGGTCGGCGTGCCGTTCGAAGAGCGCGGCAAGATCATGGACGAGAACCTCGACATTCTGAAACGCTTCTGGACCGAAGAGATGGTCAAAGGGGAGTGGCCTCATCACAAGATTCCCGCCGGCGTGATGTATCCGAAGCCCGCGCAGAAACCGCGGCCTCCAATACTCATCGGCGGCTATGTGGATCGCGTGCTCAAGCGCGCGGCTGTGGGCGGTGACGGCTGGCTTACGTATTTCTATCGCCCGGAGAGCTTCGCAAAATCGTGGGCGAAGGTTCGCAATTTTGCGAAGGAAGCCGGCAAGGATCCGGACACGCTGATGAATGGCGCGCAGCTGCCGATCATCATCGGCAAATCTCGAGCGGCAGTGGAAGCTCAGATGATGGAGTGGCTCGGCAAGGAATGGGACTACGCGTCGTGGAGCGACTCGACCAAGGACAGCGCGATCATGGGCACGGTGGATGAATGCGTGGCGCAGCTGAAGGAACACCTCGATGTCGGCGTGCAGAAGCTCATCTTCGTCCCGTACAAATACCAGATGGATCAGATCGAGATCATCGCGAACAAGATCATTCCGCAGCTCAAGGCGTATCGGCCGTGAGCTCGCGCGCGTTGCGCACGAGCCGTCACGTCCGTTCGCCCTGAGCCTCGTGCTACGAGGCAGTCGAAGGGGAATGGCCTGCCTGAGAGCGCGCGAACTCAACGACGCGCTTCGCGAGGGCAACGCTCCTGGCGCGCGTCTTCATGATCGTGTCCGTTACCAGCACTGAGCGGCCCTCCCGCTCGATGGGCCGCTGAAGCTTCTCATCAGCCTTGTCGATCACCCAGCCGTCGACGAGATCGCCGTAATGGCGCGCCACGCCGAGCGCGGTGGAATCAGCGCCAAGCTCGCGCATCATTTTCGCCGCAGGGCCTTTTATCGCGTTACCACCGACGATGGGCGAAACCGCGAGGACTGGAAACGTCCTCTTGCGCAGCCATGTGCGTATCGCGCCGACGCTCAGGATCGGCGCGACGCTGACGTAGGGATTCGAAGGGCAGATCACGACTGCTTCCACTGGCCCCTGCAATATGCGCCGCAACTCGGGCGGAACATGCGCTTTCCGGCTTCCGGCAAAGCGAAAGCCAGTCACGCGCGGCTTGCACTGGAGACGGACGAAGTAATCCTGGAACGCGAGCTCGCCACCTTCGGAGGTCCGCACGCGCGTTCGCACCGGCGAGTCGCTCATCGGTATCACCGGATGCTCGATCGCCAGTCTGGACATCAGACGCCGCGTGATCTCCGAAAGGGGCACACCTTTGCGAAGCAGCTCGGTGCGCAGAACGTGCACCGCAAGATCGCGATCGCCCAGGCGAAACCAAGACTCGCCGCCAAGCGCGCCAAGGACAGACATGAAATTCCAGGTTTCGTCCGCACGCCCCCAGCCCAGCACCGGATTTGCGATTCCGGCCAGCGTGTACATGACGGTATCGAGGTCGGGCGAGATGGAGAGACCGTGGTGCTCGAAGTCGTCTGCGGTGTTTACCACGATCGTCAGCTCCGAAGGCGGCAAGACTGCAGTGAGCCCGACCGCGAGCCGCGCGCCGCCCACGCCGCCTGCCAGCGCGACGATCACCGGAACAGGTCTTCGTCGCGCGGCCGCACGAGCTCGCGTGCGGAGCTGTCGCGGCGCGCATAGGGAAAGCCGCGCGCGAGCACGGCCGGACAGCCTTCGTCCGCCTGTCCCATAACGAGCGAGGCCGCCGCTGCGAGCTCGTCCGCGGCAGCAATCTGAGTCACACGCAGCACGCGACCTTCACGATCCGTCTCGCCACGCAGATCGACGACCGCGGGCACACCCGCGACGCCGATTGCCACACCGGTCACGCCGTTGCGCCATGCACGCCCGAAACTGTCGTTGATGATGACGGCGACATCGACGCCGCACGCATTGCGCAGACCTTGCCGTATACGACGCGCGGAATCGTCGGGATCGCTGGGCAAGAGCAGCGCGACGTCATCATTGTCGCTTCCTGGCACGTTCGACTGATCGATGCCGGCGTTGGCCATCACGAAGCCCAGGCGATGCTCGAGAATGATCACACCACGCCTAGCCCGCAGCACGTCGACGGACTCGCGCAGCATGAGCTCGACCAGGCGCGGATCCTTGTCGACGACCTGCGCAAGCTCGATCGCGCGAGGCGAAGGCTCGACCGTCGTGAGTTGCACGAGCCGGCCTTCCGATTTCGAAACGATCTTTTGTGCGATGACCACGACGTCATCGGGCTCGAGCCGCAATCCATTCTGCTCCACGGCCGCCGAGAGCAGCCGGGGAAGGTCGCTTCCGTGCTCGACTTCAGGTATTCCCTGCAGTGCGATCAGCTTGAGCTCGCGCCTGCGAGCGAGGTCGACATGAGTGATGGGCAATTGCGGTTCGAGCGAAGAGTAGTGCACGCGAAGATCGGGAGAGTGCGTCGGTATTATCTCAGCTTTCGCGGGGCATGCCCGTCGACACTCGCGCAGTTCAATGTCCGGCGCACACCTGAATATTCGGCTGTTTTTGCTCCAGCGATTCGTTTCAGCCTGGACGTGAGCGAGAGCTCGGCGGCCGCGCTGCCGACGGTTTGACTGTTTGGTATACCAACGGTATGCTACACATCAATGAAAGCCAGTACTGTCCGATCCGCCGCCGCAGCGCGATCCGAATCGGCTCCCTACGACAGCCTCAAGCAACTCATCCTCGACGGTACCCTGGCGCCGGGTGAGCCGCTGATCGAGAGGACGCTTGCCGATCGGCTCAGCGTCAGCCGCACGCCGGTAAGAGAGGCCATCTTCAGGCTGGAGCGCGAAGGTCTCATCGAAGCCGTCGATGGCAAAGGCGCGTTCGTCGCGTCGTACACGATCGACGACCTGATCGAGATCTACCAGATTCGTGAGGGGCTCGAGCCGCTGGCCGCGCGTCTGAGCTGCGCGCATCTCGATGACGCCGACCTCGATTATCACGAGAAACAGTTGAAGCGGTATCGCGATGCTCCCCGCTTGCGTGAAGAGAACCCGGGGAAGTGGCTGCAGCTCGGCTGGGAGTTCCACCAGATGTTCATCCGCGCGTCAAAGAACGCGCGACTCATCGATGTGATCGAGCGCATGCAGAACCAGATCGAGCTGTTCCGAGGGCTCGGTCGCAGCGTCATTCCGAGACGTGACATGCAAGGCGCAGTCGAGGAGCACTGGGAGATATTCACTGCGCTGCGCAAGCGCGATGAGGAGCGTGCGGAGCGCGCAGTACGCATGCATCTCCAAAGCGGCTTGCAGAAGAGACTCGAAGGACTGCATGCGAAGGTTTCCAGCGTGCGTTAGCGGGCTGTCTCACAAATAGGATGCGTGAGGTAGATCGTCATTCTGGACAAGCCGGCAAGGGCGCGATCCAGAATCCATTTTGATTTGAGACCAATTTAAAAATGGATCCTGGCATGCGCCAGGATGACGTCATTGATCGAACCAGCGGGGCACCGCACAAGTCGTAGCCGATCAAAGGAGAATGACGTGAGCGATTCCGAATCGCAATTCAAAGTCTGGGAGTCCATACCGCTTGGGGACGATCTGGGCTCGCTGGATTACGTGCTAACAGACAAAATGGTCTCGGACTATCGACGAGTCGTCGACAATTCGCAGGCCGCCTATCCAACGGTTGCTGCGCGTCATCCCGCCAATCTTTTCTACAGGAAGTACGCATCGGTGATGCGCGTGCCGAACATGGGCCATGACTCGGAGTACTTCAATCCGCCCATAACAGGCAAGCGCATCACGATCACCGGCCGGATCGCAGACAAGTACATCCGCCGCGGAAACGCTTACATCATCGTCGAGGCAACGGCGGTCGATGAGGATGGGCGCCTGATCGAGCGCAGCAAGCTCGTAGGGTGTGCGCGTGAAGTCGGCAAAGAAGCCGCGCACGACAATATTGCGAAAAAGTGGGGTGCATGATGGCGGCGCAACTCAAAGTCGGAGATCGTCTCGAGCCGGTTACGCGCGAGGTCAAGACCGAGAAAATGGTCGAGTTCGAGAAGTGCGTGTGGGATCGCGGACGCAACTCGCATAGCGACATCAACGCGGCCAAAGCCGACGGCATCTCGCAAACGATCGCGTCGGGGCAGAACCAGATGGCGTTTCTGCACGAGCTGCTCGAACGCAATTTCGGCGACGCGTGGGTTTATGGCGGAAAGATCTCCGTTCGCTACATTCATCCGGTTTACGCCGGCGACAGATTGACCGCGAATGGGCTGGTCAGCGAAGTGACCGAAGAGGATGGCAAGGCTCGCGTGTCGCTTCACGTATGGTGTGAAAACCAGGATGGCAGGAAGACGTCCGCGGGGACTGCCCACGCCGGTCAGCCCTCGGCGCGCCGCAGCTGGTTGGAAACAGCGGAAGCGCACGCAAAATGACGGCCGGAGCGCTGGAAGGCATACGTGTTCTCGAGTTGACGCACGCGTGGGCCGGGCCGTATTGCGCCATGATGCTGGGCGATATGGGCGCCGAGGTCATCAAGATCGAGAACCCGCGTCAGAAAACCGAAGCGCGTGGAGGCTATCCCTACGTTGCGAACGAGAGCGTCATATTCATGATGCTCCACCGCAACAAGAAAAGCGTGACGCTCGATCTCAAGAACCCCACGGGACGGGAGATCTTCCTCGATCTCGTCAAAACGGCCGATGTCGTAATCCAGAACTTCAGGCCCGGTCTCATGAAGAAGATGCGGCTCACGTACGAGGATCTGAAGAAGATCAACCCGGCAATCGTGTACGCGTCGCTCTCCGGCTATGGCAATACGGGCCCTAAAGCAGACTGGCCCGGTGTAAACATGATTGCGCTTGCAGAATGCGGCCTGGCAGCGACCACGATCAGCGGAGACAACCCGCCGGTTCCGCTGGGCTATGCGTTATGCGATGTGGTCGCGTCGATGTGGGCGAGCCACGGCATCCTTTCCGCGTACATCCGCCGCCTGAAGACCGGCAAGGGGCAGGAAGTCGACATGTCGCTCCTCGAAGCGGGTCTCTCGCTGATGGTGAGCCCTGTCGCGCAGCACTTTCACGTCAAGGGTGACTGGGTTGCGCAAACGGGCCGCAACGACAGCAATGCTCCGTCCGGCTTCTTCCGCTGCTCGGATGGGCTCTATCTGACGGTATTCGCGAGTTATCCAGCGCTGTGGGATCGTTTCGTCGAGGTCATGAACCTTCAGCATCTGGTCGTCGACCCGCGCTTCGCCACACGGGACGCACGAACGGTGAATGCACAGGCTCTGCACGACATCATTGCGCCCATATATGAGGCGAAGCCGGTCGACTATTGGGTCGAGCTGCTCGTCAACGCGGGCGTCCCGGCAGCGCCTGTGAACACCGTGGGCGGCGTAGTGGAGGACAAGCAAGTCATTGCGCGCGAGATGATCGTCAAGCAACAGCATCCCACGGCGGGCGAGATCAGCGTCGTCGGGGTGCCCGTAAAACTATCCGAAACGCCTGGAAGCATTCGCACGCCAGCGCCGCTCCTGGGCGAGCATACAGACGAAGTCATCGGCGCTCTGGGTTACGGCAATCGCCTCGAGGCACTGAGGAAAGACTGCGTCATCTGAGCATCAGACGAAAAAAAGGAGGAGAGGCGATGCACTGGAGGATGTTTGACGCGCTATTTCGGAAGGGTTCGACGCGAGCGCTCTTCGTCGCTGCAGTGGTGTGCGTGTTCGTTGTCGACGCTGCCGTCGCCGCTGACCGATCAGCGCCGATTGTGGGGCTAGGCGACTACCCGAATCGTTTCATCGAACTGACCATTCCGTTCGCGCCAGGCGGTGGCGTCGATCTGTTCGGTCGAACCGTTGCGCAGCTGTTGACCGATCAGAAGCTCGTCACAAAACCCATTCAGGTCGTCAACAGAGCGGGCGCGGGAGGATCGGTCGGCATGGCGCTCATGGTCCGGCGCAAGGGAGATCCTTACTCTCTGCTCGGAATCGCCATACATGCCATCGTCACGCCACTCACGCTCGGGACGCCGCACTCGTACAAAGACATGACTCCGATCGCGAAAGTGTTTTCGGAATACCAGATGCTCGTGGTGGCGACGCAGTCGCCGATCAAAACCCTGAAAGACGTCGAGACGGCGCTGCGCAAGGATCCGGCCAGCCTGTCGATCGGCGGCGCCTCGCTTGGCAACGCGGACCATATTACCGTTGCGAAGTTTGCGCGAGCCATCGGTGTCGACCCGGCCAAGATCAACTACATCCCCTATTCCGGCGGCGAATCCAACCCGGCCATCATCGGAGGGCACGTGGACGTCGGTATGGGCGGACTCGATCTGATTTCGCAAGTGGAAGCCGGGCGCATGCGCGTGCTTGCCATCAGCTCGCCGAAGCGCCTCGCGGGCGCTTTCCAGAAACTGCCGACGTTCGTCGAGCAGGGATACGACGTCGTCAACGAAAACTGGCGCGGGCTTTTTGGGCCGCCTGAGATGCCGCTTCCGGTAGTGCAGTACTGGAGAAACGCGCTCACTCAAATGGTTCAGAGTCCTGCATGGAAAGCCGAGCTCGAGAAGAACCAGTGGGTGAATACGTTCGAAGCCGACACTTTTCGGACGTCGCTCGATCATGAAAACCAGATCTATACCGCCCTGCTGAAACAACTCGGATTGTTGAAGCAGTAATCGCGAGCGCTATCTCGACCAGCGTATCAGCCTTCGGCACTGACCCCTCTGCACCACCACAGCCGTCATTTGCGGTGACCTTGTCGCGCGAGCCAGTCGTCTTCGCGGCCGTATGCGTCCGGTGCTGCGGGACGGCCGTAATAGAACGGCAGCAGCGGCCGAATCTGATCGTAGAGCCGGCGGAGCTCACCGACGGGCTCTGCGTGCTCGTCCACCCTGAGATCACAGTAAGGAAATATCTGGTGCTCGTAGGACAAAAGCGCGGAGGACTGCTGTCCGCCATTTTGCCCGCCCGCATCACGGCCGGCGGCCAGCGCAACGAGCAAGCGGTCCTCCAGCTCGAGCCGCTCGCCGGCGTCCCATACCTCGCCCATCGCGCTTACGGTGCGCTCGCTGAAAAGATTGTTGCCCATCGCGACCAGGTTCGGCCGGACGAGCGCACCGGACCAATCGGTGTTCCGCTTCCCGGTCCGCGCGACCGCATTGCCGTCGCGATCAATGACACAGATCTGCCGCATCTCGATGTGCGGATCGCTCGCAGCGATCTCATCGATCACGCGTTGTGCCGAGTAGCCCAGCTTGAGCAGGTTGATGCCAAGCGGTCCGAGGCGCGGATCGGTACGCGCCATGGTGACCGTGAGGCCGACTCCGGGCTCGATGAAAGGACATCGCGATCCGACACCCATCGGGCGCGTCGTGATCGCAACGCCGAATCGTCCGGTCTTTACGCAGCGGGCTGCAATTTGAAACGTCATGTGTTCTGCTCTTCTTGAGACAACAGCGATCGTGCTATTGGTCGGGCTTCACGCCGGATGCGCGCACGATCACGCCCATTCGGTCGTACTCCTTTCGAAAGAACGCGCTGAACTCTTCGGGCGTCATCGGCTGCACGATCGCGCCGTCGTCCGTTAAGCGCCTGCGCGTCTCCGGGTCGTTCAGCGCAGCGTTTACAGCGGCACTCAGCTTCGTCACGATTTCACGCGGCGTTTTCGGCGGCGCGTGCAGCGAATACCAGGTCGTCATGTCGTAGCCCTTCAGCGTTTCAGCCACCGCGGGCACGGCGGGCAGCGCCGTCGAGCGGCGAGCGGACGCGATTGCGATCGGCCGCAGGCGCCCGCCCCGAATATGTGGAGCGACAGAAGGGATGGTCGCGAACATCGACATGACGTGTCCGCCTAGAAGATCCACGATCGCCGGCCCTCCGCTGCGATAGGGCACGTGCGTGAGCTGGATGCCTGCCATCTGCTGGAGCACCACGCCATTCAGGTGCTGCGACGATCCCGCGCCCGACGAAGCATAGGTCAGCTCGGCAGGTCGTGCCATTGGGCCACCGATTCTAACGATCCCCCTTTCGCATGCCACTTCTCCACCGATCTGGTGCCTGTGGCATCGTAATGGGGCGCTCTCTCTTGGTTCGCCGCGATCTGTCTTGGACGATCACGCTTGCGCCACTTCGTATATGGCATCGACAAGCGGACATTTGGCAGTTCCAGGTATCTCCAGATCGCCTCAAACTGCGCCGCTGCATCTATTGACCCGGCCAGGTTCTGCGCGACAGGGCTTGGCCAGAGTACGGCATCCGCAATCCCAATTCGTCACCTGACATACGGGACGCTGCTGGTGATATGTACCGGACATGCACGGAGGCGACGATGGCTTCGTCGAGCTGACGAGACAACCTCCAGCGGCGATATAAACCTGCTCTGCTCAGCATTGGTGCGTGACAGACAGTGCTTCATGAAGACTGTCACCGCTGCTGTTCGGAACGCGATGCTTACTGCAGGCGTGAACCTAGACCGTCGGAGACATCATCATGAAGAGTCAAACAGTATCGCCCGTCGCCACGTCCCGCCGCAGATTTCTCATGGGCAGCACTGGCATTGTTGCTGCCGCGAGCCTTCCGGCATTGACACTGAATGCAGCAGCCCAGCAAGTGAACCCTGTAACTCCCTCCAACCAGAGCATCGGAGCACCCATCATGAGCATGATTACGACCAAAGACGGTACACAGATCTATTTTAAGGATTGGGGCAAGGGCCAACCGATCGTCTTCTCACACGGCTGGCCACTAAGCGGTGACGATTGGGACGCCCAGATGATGTTCTTCGTGAATCATGGATTTCGCGTCATCGCGCATGACCGGCGAGGTCACGGTCGTTCGACCCAGACCGCTGACGGTCACGATATGGATCATTATGCCGATGACCTCGCAGCGGTTGTCGCGCACCTTGATTTGAAGAACGCCATCCACGTTGGGCACTCCACCGGGGGCGGCGAAGTCGTACGTTATTTGGCGCGTCACGGCGAGCGTCGCGTGGCCAAGGCTGTGCTCATCAGCGCCGTGCCACCGCTTATGGTCAAGACGGCCACAAATCCGGAAGGTCTTCCCAAGGACGTCTTCGACGGATTCCAGGCGCAGGTCGCCAACAACAGGTCGCAGTTTTATCGCGACGTCGCTGCGGGTCCGTTTTACGGCTATAACCGGCCAGGCGCTAAAGCGTCCGAAGGCGTTATTCAGAACTGGTGGCGCCAAGGCATGGCAGGGGGCGCCAAGGCGCACTACGATGGCATCGTGGCCTTTTCCCAGACGGATTTCACCGCGGACCTAAAGAAGATCTCGGTCCCGACACTGGTGATGCACGGCGACGATGATCAGATCGTACCCTATGCCGACTCTGCGCCGCTCAGCGCCAAACTCTTGAAGAATGGCACGTTGAAAACCTACAAGGGCTTCCCACACGGCATGCCCACCACGGAAGCCGCTACGATAAATGCCGATCTCTTGGCGTTCATCAAGTCCTCAGCTGCCGGATAGTCCTGAAACGTCGCCTTCGGCATGCGGGCGCAGAATCGTCGCGCCCGCTCGCCAGCGGTGACTGCGCCCCAATTATGGAGCTCCATGCGGGCGCGCGTTTTAGGTCGGGGTCTGACCCCGATCGATGATCTGCGATCCGGTCGTGCACCACACGCTATCGTGCTTCACTATGTGCTCGAGCGCTGCATCGAGGCAGCCGATGCGAAACGGCTGCCCGATCAGAAAGGGATGCACCGTGAGCACCAGCAAGCGCGGGTTTTCGGCGCCGTCGCTGTAAAGCGCGTCGAAGGTTTCCCTGATCATCTGACCATAGCGATCGACGTCCATGCGCCGGTCCCAGAGCGCGTTGACGTCGTCGAGCGGCAGCGAAACCGGAAGCGCGTGCAGCTCGCCTTGCGGCACGTTCATGCGGTAGGGCTGCTCGTCGTTCGCCCAGTCGCACACGTAGCGGATGCCGGCTCGAGCGAGGAGCTGCGGCGTCCTCGCCGACTCCCCTGACTCGGGGCCGAGCCATCCCACGGGTGCTTTGCCGGTTGCGTTCGCAACGGCGTCCAGCGACGTTCGGATGTATTCGCGTTCCTCGGCTTCGGACATGCGGCTCGTGATCATACGATTGACCGAGATCCCATGCGCGATGATTTCGCCGTTGCGCTCGAGACAGTGGCGCACCAGAAACGGATAGTGCTGCGCGGTCATTGCGTCGATTGCGATCGTCGGCGGGACACCGTGCTTCTCCAGCACGTCGAGCACGCGAAAGATGCCGACGCGGTGGCCGTATTCACGATGCGACCACGCGGTCAGGTCGGGGAACGGTCCCGAGCCGTAGCCGCCGGCAAGATTGGCCACCTGGAAGCTATCGTCCGGACGCTTCCATTCCGCATGGCCGAGCGAGACGATCACGCATAGCGCGACGCGGGCGTTGCCCGGCCACTCGAGCTTCGGGCGCGAGGCATTGAGCGGCGACCACTCGTAATGGTCGTGGTCCATGCCGCGGCGGAATTCGGGAAATGCGTACGTTCTATCGGCCGGCATCTCTAGTCACGCATTTATTCGCGCCGCGTGCGCCACGGCCGCGTCGTAGTAATTCGCGAGGTAATACTCGGCGATCTCGTCGGTCGTGGCCTGCCACACCTTATCGTGCGACAGAATGTATTCGAGAACTTCGGCCAGGTACTTCACCCGATGCGGTCGACCCATGAGATAGGGATGGAAAGCGATACACATGAGGCGCCCGCTCGCCTCGCCTTCACGATACAGCTGATCGAACTGCGCTTTGCAGATCTTGGCGTAGTAATCGGCTTCGTAGTGATGCCGGAACAAGGGCGCGTCGTTAAGCTCGGACGTATACGGAACGCACACGAGACGGCCTGACCTCACCTTGATCGGCAGCGGCTGGTCGTCGATCTTCCAGTCGGTCTGATAGACGAAACCCGCCTCCGCGACGATGTCCGGCGTGCGCTCAGTGTTTGACCCAGCGGGTCCCGACTGCCCTTTGATCTCGCGCCCGGTGCGCCGCCGGAAAATCTCGCGGCATCGCCGGAACAGCTCGCGCTCCTGCTCTTCGGAAAAAGTCGTGATGAAGCGCGTGTTGTAAAAGCCGTGATTGACGAATGCCCAGTCGCGCTGGAGCATCGCGTCGGCAATGTCCGGAAAATGCTCGAGAACGCCGATGTTGAGCGTCGTCGAGCAGCGAATGGCGTAGTGGTCGAGCACGTCGAGCAAACGCCAGAAGCCGACGCGGTTGCCGTACTCGTGCATCGAATACTGCTGCGCGTCGGGAAGCGGCGTTCGCGGCCATGGATTGCGAACGCCGTCGAGAGGCGGCAGATACTCGTAGTGCTCGATGTTCGGTGCGACCCAGAACGCCACGCGCGCACCGTTCGGCCACCTGATGAGCGGCCGGTCGATCATCGGCAGATAGTCGACGCGATTCGGCGCGAGCGGCGCTCGGGACACGCAGTTCTCCTTTTGGGCGTGGGCGATTATAGAATGGCCCGTGTCGCCGTTTCGGCGTACGCGGAAATCGACGTCGACGTTAATAACGATGACGGTCGTGTGGAGGAGGGGCTCTTGCGGAGTAGTGCGTCACCAGTCGCGATATGTATCATCGCGTCGCTCGGCCTGTGGTCGGCCGATGCGTCAGCGCAGAATTATCCCGTAAAGCCCATCCGCATGCTCTTCGGATCGACGGCAGGCAGCGGCGCGGGCGACATGTCTGCGCGATTGCTCGCGCAGAAAATGGGAGAGATGCTTGGGCAGAACGTCGTCGTCGACAATCGACCGGGCGCAGGCGGCGCGATCGCCGACGAGGCTGCCGTGCGAGCCCCTGCGGATGGGTACACGCTGCTGTACGCAGCGGGCGCGTCGGCGATCCTCCCGGCGCTGCGCCCGAAGCTGCCGTACAACATCGAGCGCCATCTCGCCCCGGTGTCGCTCGTGGTGATCACCTCGTTCGCGCTTTCGCTGCATCCGTCGGTGCCCGTAAACGACGTGAAGTCGCTGATCGCGCTCGCGCGCTCGCAGCCGCGCAAGCTCACTTTCGGCTCGCCCGGCGTCGGCAGCTCGGCCCATTTCGCAGGCGAGCTCTTCAACATGATGTCGGGCGTGCGAATGCTCCACGTGCCTTACAAAGGGCCGGCGGAGGCGACGACCGCGCTCGTCGGCGGCGAGATCGACGTCGCGTTTCCGAGCGTCACTGCTGCACTGCCGCTGATCGGCGTCGGCAAATTGAAGACCCTCGCGGTAAGCAGTGCCAGGCGCGCGCCGCTTCTGCCGTCGGTGCCTACAATCGAAGAAGCGGGGTTGCCCGGCTACGCACGCGCGGGCTGGAACGGCGTGCTTGTCCCCGCCGCCACGCCGAAAGAAATCATCGCGAAGCTCAACACGGCGATCGTCAAGGGTATCAATACGCCTGAGACCAAAGAGGCGTTCACGAAAATCGGCATCGAAGCGCAGACCGGCACGCCCGAGCACTTCGCTGCTTTCATCCGCAGCGAGCTTGCGCAGAACGCGAAAGTCATCAAGTTCGCCGGCATCAAAGTCGAATAAAGGAGATCGTCGATGAAACAAAGGCTCGAGCTCGTGCCGGTGGAGGAAGCGCGCCGTCTCGGCGCTGAAATGGGTATTGGCGAAGCGCAAGCGAGCCGCAGCGCGTTCCGCATGCTCGCCCACCACCCGGACCTTCTGCGTCACGTCTTCGGGTTGCTGAAGATGCTCGCGACTCGCAACAAGCTGCCTTCGAGGCTGCGCGAGCTCATGATCATGCGCATCGGCTGGACCACGGGCTCCGATTACGAATGGTTCCAGCACTACCGCATAGCGAAAGCCGAAGCCGGGTTGACCGACGCCGAGCTCGTCGCGGTTCGCGACTGGAGAAGCTCCGAGCTCTTCTCCGAAGCCGATCGAGCGGTGCTCGCCGCCGTCGACGACACGCGCGAGCGCGGCGAGATTTCTAACGCGGTATGGGCGCAGTGCGAGCAGCTTTTCAAGGAGCCCGCAGTGCTCGTCGAGATGGTCGTGATGATCGGGAACTGGATGCTGTTTTCGCAGCTGCTGAAGACGCTGCGCGTGCCCATCGAGGAAGATGCGAAGCCGTGGCCGCCTGACGGGAAAGCGCCTGCGGCTGCCGCGTAAAGTGCATGCTTAGGTTCTGCAGCGGCCTCAGTCCACGCGGACGCGCACGAGGACCATGTCGGCCACGACACGCACGCCGGCCATTCCGTCGACATGTTTAGACACAAGTTCTGCGGCACGCTGCTTTTATCAGTGCCGACGTCGAACCGACGACCTCTGCCGCTATCGTGGTTAGGCGCTCTCTCATGAGTGACTCTTGCCAGAGCGCGATGATGGCCTTCTCGAGCTCGACACGATCTCCGGCGCTGTACCGGCACGCACGCCAACGCCGTGATAACTCGTCACGTCGAGGTGG
>JAQGNH010000420.1 GCA_028291945.1 Betaproteobacteria bacterium | reverse complement strand
CTGCTTCGCATCCGGCTTTCTCCATGATGCGGCCGTGCGCGGCGGTCGGCGGATGCAGCACCGCGAGCACCTTGTCCTTACGGTGAATGAGCTGCTGCAGACGTGCGCTTTTTTCGTTTGACGTCATAATCATTCCAGTTTGATGCCGGCGTTTTTCACCACTGTGCGCCAGCGCGCGATGTCGCTGACGATGAACTGGCGCAGCTGCTCCGGCGTGCTGCCGATCGGTTGCGCACCGTCAGGTGCGAGGCGAGCCACGACTTCAGCAGACTTGGCCGCTTTCGCGAGCTCGACATTGAGCTTATCGATGATCGGCGGAGGCGTCCCCGCTGGAGCGAACCACGCGTGCCAGGTGCTGGATTCGTAGCCGGGTACCCCGGCGTCCGCGACAGTCGGAAGCTCCGGCACGGCGAGCGAGCGCCGGCTCGTGGTGACGGCACGCGCGCGCAGCTTTCCCGACTTGGCGTATTGCAGGCTTGAAAGGACGTTGCCCATGAGCATCTGGACGTGGCCCGACATCGTGTCGATGAGCGCGGGCCCGGTCCCCTTGTAAGGGATGTGGGTGATGTCGACACGAGCCAGCGTCGTGAAAAGTGCAAAGGCGAGGTGCGTCGACGAGCCCTGTCCGGCGGAGGCATGGGTCAGCATTCCTGGACGGGCTGTCGCAAGGGCGAGGAGCTCCTTGACACTTTTAACAGGCAGCGAAGGATGCACCAGCAGGAGAAAGGGCGCCTCTACCACGAGCGAGATCGCTGCGAGGTCTTTCACCGGATCGTAGCCGAGGTTCGAGTGGACAGACGGTGCGATCGTGAAGCCGCCGGAGGCTGCGAGCAGCGTGTAACCGTCAGGCGGCGCGGCGGCGACTGTTCTGTAGGACACCACGCTTCCTGCGCCCGTCCGGTTCTCGACGACAAACGAGCGTCCGAGCGCTTCGGAGAGTTTCTGTGCGAAGAGCCGCGTCTGAATGTCGTTGCCGCCGCCGGGCGCCTGGCCTACTACGACGCGGACCGGCTTCGCCGGATAATCCGCCGCCGGTGACACAGGCTGTGCAAAGCTGCGCATGGCAAGGAAGACTCCGGCGATCCCTGCGAAGGCACTCAGCGATTTGTGCAAAGTCCGTGCGGCTCGCGGCCGGGGTCGAACGATGGATGCGCATGCAATCGTCATCAAGACCCGGCGCGCCTGGCCGCGCCCATTAGTCAGAAACGCGTTTTGCAAGATCGACAACGCGAGCGCGTCAGCCGATCCATTCCGTGACGAAATCTTCCGGCGCCGGACGCGCGCCCGGCGCGGCGCCGCCGCTACGTGTGCCGAGGTATAGGAATCCCACAATCGCGTCACTTGCCAGCAGCCCCAACGCCTCTTTCACCCGAACGTCATAAGCGGGCTCGCCGGTTTTCCACATGGCGCCATAGCCCAGGGCGTGCGCGGCGAGCATGATGTTCTGCGCCGCTGCGCCCGCGCTCAAGATTTGCTCTATTTCGGGAATCTTCCCGCCGGTTTGAATACGCGCAGCGACCGCGACGATCAGCGGCGCTCTGAGCACCTTGCCGCGCTCTCGAGTGAGCATTTCCGGTGTCGCATCGGGCAGCCGCGATTTGAGCGATTCAGCCATTACGTCGCCGAAGCGGCCGCGCGCGTCTCCGCGAATCACCACGAAACGCCACGGCCGCAGCCGGCCATGATCAGGAGCGCGCGTCGCGCTCTTGAAAATCGCGGCGAGCGCCGATTCATCGGGCGCGGGTTCCTGCAATCTGACTGCGGACTCACGGGTGTGCAGAAGCTCGAGCGCGTCCATGCTTACTTTTACCGGTAAGTTCATGATGAAAGCCCCGCGCGCGCGTACAGGCGCACCGCGTTATCCCACATCAGCTTGCGCCGTCTTTCTTCCTTCATGTCCCACGCGAGCGCGAGTTTCACCGACTCCGGAAAGTGGCTCTCGCCGTGCGGATAGTCGGATGCATACATGAGGACATCGTCTCCGACGAGGTCGGCAACGGCGTTGGTCATATCACCGCCTTCAGGAATTTCGATGCTCTGAAAGTAGCGGCCGCTCATGACGTACTCGCTCGGTTTGTGCTTGAGCTCGGGAAGCGCAGCCCTGATCGTTTCCGCGTGCTCGTCGAGCCGCTTCATCCAGAAGGGCAGCCAGCCGTGGCCGGCTTCGAGCGTGCCGATGCGAAGCTTCGGGTAGCGATCCAACATGCCGCTGCCGATCAGCGCCGCCATGTTGCGCATGCCGCACCACGGGTGCGCGGCCGAGCGCTGCAGCCAGAGGTTTTCCCAGGTGTCGAGTCCGCCGGGTGCGTACGGCGGCATCACGGTAAAGGTATGGAGGATGACCGCGAGGTCGAGTCGCGCCGCCTCCGCCCAGATCGGTTCGAGGTCGGGATGATCGAGCGGCGTGCCATAGGGCGCATACACCAGCACGCCCCACGCCCAGCGCGAGTTGCCCCAGCGTTTCATTTCCGCGACGCTGCCTTCGACGTCGCGGGCCGCCGCGAGGATGACGCCGCCCAGGCGCTGCGGATAGTGGCTGCAGTAGTCCTCCATCCAGCGGTGATACGCGCGATACATGCCCGCCTCGAGAGAGACATCATCGTCCGAGGTCCACGTGCCAAACCAGCCCGAAGGCAGCGTGAGATTCACGTCGACACCTTCGTAATCGAGGTCCTTGATGCGCTCGGCCGGGTCGTGGTCGCCGCGGCGCGAAACGTCGCGTTCGCGCTTAACGCCCGTGAAGCCCGCCATATAGCCTGCCGGCGCCTGATCGGCTTTCGCATCGCCGATGCGCCTGCGGTAGACGCGCTGGCCTTTGTTGTAGGTCCGGTGGCCGTGCGCGTTCACCGCCTTGTACTGTTCCCAGCCGGCAAGCCGCGTCTTTTCGGAGTCGGTGAGGTACTTCTCCAGCACCTCCATATAGGGGCCTACGTGCGTGTCGGAATCGAAAATCCTGTAGCCGTTCTTTGCCATCGGAGGGCTCCGGTTAGCGGGGCGAAGGTTGAGCTGCGGCGCTCGTAACGTTCCGCGTAGTGTCTTATTTTACGTAGCTAGTATGGGTCGTGCGCGTTAACACGGAATGAGGTGAGGCGCACCGTTTTCACGACGCAACGCAGCTAAGCGCCCGCGTCAGACGCCATGGCTCCAGAGGCGCACAAGTTACGCCCAAGCTCGCGCAGCGCTTCCTTGCGCACCTTGACCCCGTTAGGTCCGTCCGTCGTCGGAAAACGCTCCAGCGCGAACACCCGGTGTGGCACTTTGTACCGGGCCATTCTATGGCGACAATGCTCGAGTATTGCGGGTTCATCGAACGCGGCGCCCGGCGCGAGCACCACGAATGCGATCGACCGCAGCGCCTGCTCGAGCTCCACACCCACCACCTGGCACGACGCGACCTCAGGGTGTTCGTTCACCACCTCCTCGATCTGTGCCGGGCTCACGAGAAAACCCGAAAGCCTCAGCGTATCGCCCATCCGGGCGAGATAGACGAAGCGGCCGTCTTCGAGCGTATATCCAAGGTCGCCGGTCTTGAAGTAGCCATCCTCGGTGAGTGCCGCGGCGGTTGCGGCTTCGTCGCCGAAATAACCCATCAGCATCGATGGCGCTCGCATTTCGAGCATGCCGTGCTCACCGTGTCCAAGCAGCACGCCGGTATCAGGATTCCTCGTGCGCACGTGCGCGTCCGGCGTAACCGGCAGTCCGCCGCCCTGCGCGCGCTCCGGCAGCGAAATGCTTTCGTCCTGACGGGAAAAAAGCGCCTGCACTTCGCTCGAGCCGTATAGGCCCGTCCCCGTCATGCCCTTCTCCGCTGCGGGCGCGGAATACTGCGGCGCTCCGGTACCGCTACCGCAGAAGCGGACCGAGGCGAACGCTCGCTCGTCGTGCGCAAGGGGAATGATCTGCGCGAGCATGTCGCCCGTGAGATTCATACTGGTTACGCGATAGCGCTCGATCGCCGAGAGCGTCTCTTGAGCATTGAAGGAGGACGCAACGACGAGCGGTGCACCTGCTGCGAGCGCTGCCGTCATCGTGACGAAACCGTACACGCCGCAGAACGGCACCACGCCGAGCACGACCGTATCGGGCTCGACATAACGAAATCCGCGCGCCACATCGTGGGCGTGAACTGCGATGGATCTCTGATTGTGCAGCACGAACTTCGGCGCTTTGGTCGTGCCGGAGGTGTTGAAAAGCACGCAGCCCGCCTCAGGCGAAGCTGCACTGGCGTCGGCGGCAGCACCCGAAGTGACGTCACCATAAGCGCGCACCGGTATGTCGCGAAAGCGTTGCCGCGGCTGCTGCGTCTCGTCTTCGGAGTAAGCAACGATGGCCGCGAGGGAGCGCAAGTTCTGCGCCGGCACATCTTCCAGGATCGACAGAAAGTCGATCTTGCGAAATCCGGGCCACAGGAGCAGAACCTTGGGCGCGGTCCTCTCGAGGAGATCCGCCATCTCGGTGCTGCGAAAACGAGTGTTCGTCGCAACTACGATAGCGCCGAGCCGTGCGCACGCGACGAGCGCCGCGATCCATGCCGGCGTGTTGGGCAGCCACACCGCCACCCGGTCACCCGCAACGATGCCGATATCTCGCAGCCCGCATGCGAGTCGATCGCTCTCCGCCTCGAGTGCAGCGTAACTGAGAGGCTGGTCGCGATAGATCAGCGCCGGGGCTTCGGCGCGCGAGTGTGCGTGCACGGCGATGAGGTCCGTGAGCGTCTGAGGGACCGCCGTCAACTTACATCGGCTCCCAGGAGAGTACGTCGCGCGAGCGCTCGAGCGGCGTAAAGGACGCCTTGAAGCCCGGCAGCACTCTGTCGCGAATGAGCTGTGGCGTCCAGCCTTCCCCGTGATGCGCCGAGCGGATCGGGCGCGGCTGGCTGATCAGGAAAATCTCGTTCGCGCGCACCGAGAAGATCTGGCCGGTCACCTCGTGCGCCGCCTCACTGCAGAGGAACACCGCCATGGGCGCGATCTGCGCCGGACCCATTTTCTTGCGGCGCATTTCGACGTGGGCAGCCTGCTCAGGCGTTTTCGTGGGAATCGCTTCGATCATGCGGCTGAAGGCACTCGGCGCGATGCAGTTCGAGCGTACGCGATAGCGCGACATGTCGAGCGCGATCTGGCGCGACAGGCCGACGATGCCGAGCTTGGCCGCACCGTAATTGACTTGACCGTAGTTACCGAACAATCCCGAGCCGGAGCTCATGTGCACATACGCGCCGCTTTCCTGCTTGCGGAAATAACCCGCTGCCGCGCGACTCACGTAGAACGCACCGTACAGATGAACCTTGATCACCGCGTCCCATTCCTGCGGCTCCATCTTGTGGAAAATGCGATCGCGCAGGATTCCCGCGTTGTTCACGACCGCATCGATACGGCCGAAGCTCTGCACTGCCTGCTCGACGATGTTCGAAGCGCTTTCCCATTCGGCCACGCTGTCGGTGTTCGCGACTGCCTGACCTCCGGCTGTGCGGATCTCGTTCGCCACCTGCTGTGCAACGCTTTCGTCTTTGCCTTCGCCGTTCACAGTCGACCCCAGGTCGTTCACCACGACCGCTGCGCCTTCGCGCGCCATGGCGAGCGCGATCTCGCGCCCGATGCCCCGGCCCGCGCCGGTTACGACGACGACTTTTCCTTCCATCATGCGGTCCAAGATTTTTCCTTTTCTAATACGTGAATATCGGTTTTATCAAAAAGCCGTTCATCGTGAGCACGACCTTCCCCGTTCGCCCTGAGCGTCGTGCTACGACACAGTCGAAGGGTGAACGCTTGTGTGTGACAAATTTTAGTCGCTGCCCAATTCGCAGTGGGGCTTTAGTGTGCGCGCAATCCGATCTGCTTGATGAGCGTGCTCCACTTTGCAGTCTCTTCTTCGATGAATCGCCGAAAATCCGCAGGGCTTCCGCCTCCAGGTTCGGCGCCGATTTCAGTCATGCGGCTGCGCACTTCAGGGCGCGCGAGGATCTCGTTGACGTCGCGATTGAGCTTATCGATCACCGCGCCAGGCACGCCGGCCGGGGCTACCACGCCGAACCATGATGCAGCCTGGAAACCCGGATAGGCCAGCTCGGCCACAGTCGGCAGCTCCGGCGCCTGGCTCGCGCGCTTCAGACTCGTGACCGCGAGCGCACGCAGCTTTCCGCTCTGCACGTGCGGCAATACGGCCCGGATGTTATCGAGCATCAGGTGCACGTGACCGCCGAGAAGATCCGTCGTCGCCGGCGCCGTTCCCTTGTACGGCACGTGTGTCATCTCGATGCCAGCACGCGACTTGAGCAGCTCTGTTGCCAGATGTGTAGAAGAACCCGCTGAGGCAAAGTTGAGCTTCCCCGGTTGTGCGCGCGCGAGCTGGACAAGTTGAGCCAGAGACTTCACGGGCACGCTCGGGTGAACCACAACTACCAGCGGCGTCAATGAAACGAAAACGACTGGAGCAAAATCCTTCAGGGGATCGAATCCGGCTTTTGCATACAGCGAGGGATTGATCGCGAACCCCGGCGAAGCCATGAGCAGCGTATAGCCGTCGGCTGGCGCGCGTGCGACATACTCGGTGCCGAGGTTCGATGCGGCTCCCGGCCGGTTGTCGATCAGCATCGGCTGCGGCCATGTGTCGGCAAGCCGCTCGGTGAAGAGACGGGCAAAAACGTCGGTAGAGCCGCCGGGCGCAAAAGGCACGACCAGCCGTACCGGCTTAGCGGGATAGGACTGTGCGATAGCTGGATCGGGCGCCAGCGCGAGTCCACAAAGCCAGGCCGCAATTACTGCGATGACTCGCTGCGTCGACCTCATCAGCACGTGCGATGCTCTCCTCAAATATAATGCATTATATTTAGGTTCGACACTCGCAGCCAATGACGACATTGAAACCGACTGAGACTCACATCAGCACTTCGGACGAACACTCGATAACTGTTCGCGGCAAAGATCTCGTGCAGGACCTCGTCGGCCGTATCAGTTATACCGAGATGGTTTACCTGCTGATTCAAGGACGACTCCCCACACCCGCGGAAGTCAAGGTACTCGACGCCTGCCTCGTTACGCTCGCCGAGCACGGACTCACGCTGAATACGCTCGTGGCGCGATTCGTCACGAGTGCAGTGCCCGAGCAGACGCAGGTTGCAATGGGCGCAAGCCTGATGACCGTCGGCGACACCTTCGTCGGCACGATGGAGGGCTGCGCGGTCATCCTGCAGGAGGGCGTGCGCAAAGGCGGCGATCCGCAAACGTATTGCGCAGAAGTCGTTGCGCGACACCGCTCGGAAAAGCTCCCGGTGCCTGGTTTCGGGCACCGTTTTCACAAACCCGACGATCCGCGCTCGCCGCGGCTGATGCAGGTGGCACGGGAGGCCGGGTGCAAAGGCGAGTTCATCGATTTATTGAACGTGCTCGCGGCTGAGGTCGACCGCGCGTGCGGACGGCATCTCACGATTAACGCGACCGGAGCGATCGCGGCTCTGTTATCGGAGATCGGCTTCGAGCCTGATGTCATGCGAGGCCTCGCCGTCGTATCGCGTAGCGGCGGACTCGTGGCTCATATCAGCGAAGAGCGCAAATCGCATTCGGCGCGATTGATCGAGCATCTCGCAAAAGAGCACGTCATCTATTCAGATCCGAAGGTTGATGACCAATAGACGCGTAGCACAGCGTCAATCGAGCTTCGCGCCCGATACCTTCAGCATCCTCTACGGCAGATCGAACCTGACTGCGACAGCAGCGCTCGCGATCACCACGAGGTCGTGAGCGCCGTCTTCCGGCACGTCCAGCCCGCCCTTCACCACCTTCACTGTTACTTGCCCTCGCGGCAGACTCGTTCTGACTGCCGCGGCATCGACCCGATCGGGCTTCTGCACGCCGATCGTGACCTCCACGTGCATCGCCTTCGAATCGAGATCGAGTGAGCGAATCATGCTCAGCGATGAATGATGTAACGCATCCTGCACGGCACGAAGCGCGGCCTTGGTGTAATCGCCACCATGCAGGTCGTTGCCTGTGCCCATTTCCAGGATCACTCGTTTCAGCGCCATCTCTGCGCTCCTTTATGCGATGTCAAGACGTACGATTGCAGCGGCATTCGCGATGACGGTGGACCTCGTGCCAGCGTCATTGAAGATTTCCAGCCCGCCCTCCACTACCGTCACTGTTCCGGTACCGTGCGGAAGCACAGCGAGCACCTCGGCCTTGTCGACGCGATCGGGTTTCGGGACGCCGATCAGCACCTCGACAACCATCGAATCTGTCGGTTTCCCCAGCGCATCTGCGACATTGAGCGAGTTATGCCAGAGCGCATCGCGCAAGGCTCGCACTGCAGCCTTGGTGTAATCGGCGCCGCGTATGTCCGTGCCCATGCCGATCTCGAGCACAACGCGTTTCATGGACATTGTGATCTCCTCAGAGGTGTGTTCGCGCGCGAGGTGCGGCGCTTACTGCGTCGCCGTGGTAATCGCGCCTGAATGCTGATCTTCTGCGTGCTGCCTGGCGCCGCCCTGTTTTGACATCGGGATCGCTGGTGCGCCGGTGGTCAGCGTCGTGCGGCGCAGGTCGCGGGGATACTTCATGTCGTCAAAGGACCGCACGCGGTGCATGGTGGCCTGGTTGTCCCACATCACCAGATCCCCGACGCGCCACTTGTGGCGATAGACGAGCTCGCGCTGCGTTGCGTGCTCGGTCAATTCGCGCAGCAGCATGAGCGCTTCCGGCACCGGCCAGCCGACGATGCGGCCGGCGTGAGACGACAGGAACAGCGAATGACGTCCGCTGCCGGGATGGATGCGCACGAGCGGCTGCCGCACCGGCGCGAAGTCCTTCAGCTCCTGCTCCGTAAAGTTGAAGCCCAGCGCGCCCTTCGAAAAAATGCGGCTGTGCTCGGTGACGAGATCCTTCACCTTTTCCTTGAGCCTGGGCTCGAGCGTATCCCACGCAGCGCGCATGTCGGCGAATTCGGTATCGCCGCCTTCGGGCGGGATGACGTGTGCGCAGAGCGCCGAATATCTCGCGGGAATGGTTTTGTAGCTGCTGTCGCTGTGCCAGAGCTGGTTGCCGATGATGGCGAACAGCCGCTTGCGGTCGTCGCGAGGCAGGATCTTGTCGCCCGGCGCGAGATTGGAGATGTCGGACAGGGCCGGGTTATCGAGGCGCACCCCTTCCTCCGGCTGGATCTTCCTGTAGGGCGGTTCAAGTTCGCCCAGGCTTTTCGTGAACGCGAGCTGCTGTTCGGTGGTGAGCGGAGTGCCGCGGCGAAATACCAGCACCGCGTAGCGATCCATCGCATCCTCGATCTCGTCTGCGGTACGCGCCGTGATCGGCTCACCGATGTCGACGCCTGCGCACTCGGCGGCGAGGACAGGATGAAGCGGGGTGAAGGTCAGGCTCATGGCGCGTCGTGTGTCTTTCTCTCGGGCGGCCGGTTGCAATGCTTTTTACCGCACGCACCCGCAAAAGTCGAGCGACCCATCGCGCCGTTGCCGAGGCTGTAATGCGCGGAACGACATGTCGGTGAGGCGAGTCGAACTTCGGGTCTCATCATGCGGCTGAAATAAAAAGGCCAGCCCCCCGAGCGGCGCGCACCTTACGGCTTCGCGGGTGCGCTGATATAGGCCAGGAAAGCAGCCATTTCCGGTTGAGCTGCATGAGATATTTCGCGAACTCGGCGCTCGCCATATACATGTCCTCGAAGTTGTTGCGCGCAGCGAATTCCTTATACGGCGCCCCGTCGTACACGCGCTTCAACGCGGCTTCCATCGCAACCGCGTGCTCTTTCGGCACGCCGGCCGGCATCACGAAACCGCGGCCGGTGCCGAGCGTTACGTTATAACCCGCCTCTTTCATGGTCGGCGCGTCCGGCACTGCGGCGAGGCGCTTATTGCCCGTCACCGCGAGCACCCTCAGTTTCTTACCTTCGACGTGCCCTATCATCTCGTTCAGGTCCTGGGGCGTGAACGGGACGTGGCCGCCCACGACAGCCGTCGTTGCCTCGGAGCCGCTCTTGAACGAGACGTACTTGAATTTCGCGCCGGTCTCGCGCTCGATGAGATACAAGAGCACGCGCGCAGTCCCCATTGCCGACGTAACGCTCGATGCAATCGCATTGGGCTCGCGCTTACCGGCCTCGATCAGATCTTTGATCGTCTTGAACTTCGAATCCCATGG
>JAQGNH010000160.1 GCA_028291945.1 Betaproteobacteria bacterium | reverse complement strand
GTCCGGGTCAACCCTGCGACTGCGCTCGCTGCGCTTCCTTGCGCTTGACGTCGAGGTAGCCAGGCTCTTCCTGGAGCTGCAGCGGATAGCGCTCGGTGTAAACGTACCAATGACGCAGACGTCTCTCGAGCTGCTGCTGCGCGGGCGTTGCCAGAGAGTCGAGATACGACTCGATCGACGCGTAGTAGCGCATTGCGTTGCGCTCCAGCCCGCCGCGCAGGCCGCTGACATAGACCGGGCGGCCCTGCGCATCCCTGTCGACCACCGTGAAACCCACCTTGCCGCGAGCGAGCGTATTGAAGTAGGCCTGCATGGCGAGCTTCGCGCGCAGGCCATAGCCATGCGAATAGGCGAGGTGGAGGATCGTGTGCTGCGCGTCCATTGGCGCAGCTTCGAGCCGGATCCGGTAGTCGGTCGTCCCGAACGGACCTGTCGGCGAGTCGAGCCGCACGTCGAGGTAGTCCGCTGTCTTGACGTCCGCCTTGTACGAGAACTGAACGGCAAGCTCCGCGCGGCCGAGGTTCACCGTCATCGATGGCGCGCCGCCCGCGTCAACCGCGTTCAACCGGCATCTCTTCACGTTCGGATGCAGGATCAGGATATCGCACCAGCTCTTCGGCTCGGCTAGCGCCCCCTGGCCCCGAGCGAATGGCTGGTCGATCAGAGCATAGATGTCGCCCTGCAACGTATTCGAGGTCTCCCTCGATTGCAGAGTCAGTGGTTCCCCGAACTTGTTCTTCTCGATCTCGGGTTGCTGCGCCGCGTAGCTTGCGCGAAGCGCTGCCGCCGACCCGGCGTCGGCGGCCATCGCCGCTGCGGTGCCGATAGCGCAAAGGATCAGACCGACAGCGAGCTGCATGCCCGTAGGTGCGGAATGCCGTCGTGTGCGCGGTGGCTTCACGAGAGTGAGTGTACGTATGCGTAAGGATCGTTCGATGTGCATGGTTGTCGTCGGCCGAGCCGCAAGGGGGATGCCCGATGCGTCGTGGCCGTTCCTCGGTATCAACATCATAGCTCGACGTGTGCCTCATCGAACTGGCGGACGAAGTGGAGGCACAGCAATCCGCCGAGATTAAACACTAAGCCATAATCTAATTCGATGATCGTATGCGGGGTAGCTGCCGTGGTGGGAGGGTGGTATAGCGTTTGCTCGCAGTCTTTGTCGACCCAATCTGAGCGTGGCATGATGCGTATCGCGCAAGTTGAAAGCCTGCCACCCAATACAACGGTGGGAGCGTGACGGGCTCCATCGTGGACGATGCGCCCGGATGAGTGCGTACGACAACTCGACCGACGCCGCTGCCGCGAAGTTTTCCAGCCGCGATTCTCTGGCAGACACATGGCGCGACTACGTGGCCGTTTACAAGCAGTTCTGCACGGCCTGCAGCCGCACGCTGCAACGTCGCCCGCGGGATCACGATAATCAGGTAACTTTTGTGCTGCATCTACAGCATGAGCGCTGAAGACGCGAAGCGCGATTATTCGATAGCAGCGACGCCTTCGCATGTCACCGAAGGCACGCGCGTTCTCAAACAAGGCGATACATTCGTCGTGTTCGATCGCAGCGGCGACATCAACCCTATCGGCGGGGGCGGGCAAGGCTTGTACCACGACGGAACGCGGTTTTTGTCTGGCCTGGAGCTGCTCGTCAATGATCGTCAGCCGCTCCTGCTCAGTTCGACCGTGCGGCTGGACAACGATGTCCTTACGGTGGATCTCACGAACCCGGACATGAGCGCCGACGCCGGCGAATCTTTCCCCAGCGACACCCTGCACATCTTCCGCTCGAACTTTTTGTGGCAGGGCGCGTGCTACCAACGTATCCGGGTCTCGAACTACAGTTTGACGTCGCGACACGTCACGCTGAGCATGCGGTTTACCGCTGACTTTGCGGACATCTTCGAAGTACGGGGCACCCGCCGCTTACGACGCGGCGAATCGAGCGCGCCGCGCACTGCAGATAGCGAGCTCATTCTGAGCTACGTGGGTCTGGATGGCGCCCGGCGACGCACGAAAATCCGCTTCGAAACGCCGGTCACGTGGCGTAATGGCACGGCCGCCATCGATTTGCAGATCGAGCGAGGGAGTCCCGTGACGATACTGTGTACGATCGCATGCGAGGTCGAATCCGAAGCGCGTGCGATCCTCACACACGAGCACGCCTTTTCCGCCGTGGGACAGGATCTCGCGAATGCAAAAACACGGCACTCTCAAATCGATACCGCTGATGGGCTTTTCAATGAATGGCTGCGCCGCTCGCTGGCAGACGTTCACATGATGGTCACGTCCACGCGGTGCGGCCTCTACCCTTACGCCGGCGTGCCCTGGTTCAACGCGCCATTCGGCCGGGACGGAATCATTACTGCGCTCGAGGTTCTTTGGTTCTATCCGGAACTCGCTCGCGGCGTCCTTCAGTTTCTCGCTGCGACGCAGGCGACGGAAATGATCCCGGACCAGGATGCACAACCGGGGAAGATTGTGCACGAGATACGCGGCGGAGAAATGGCTGCGCTTCGAGAGATTCCATTTGGCCGTTACTACGGCTCTGTGGATTCCACTCCGCTGTTCGTGGTGCTTGCCGGCGAGTACTACGGACGAACCGCTGACCTCACGTTCGTGCAGTCGATCTGGCCCAACATCGAGCGCGCAATGCAGTGGATCGACGAGTATGGAGATGTGGATCGCGACGGCTTCGTCGAGTACATGCGGCAAACGCCCGAAGGCCTGGCGCAGCAAGGCTGGAAGGATTCGCACGATTCGGTATTTCATGCGGATGGGCAGCTCGCGCCACCCCCCATCGCGCTGTGCGAGGTTCAGGCGTACGTCTATGCCGCACGAAGGCACGCGGCAACCCTCGCGCGGGCACTCGGCATGGATGATCGAAGTGAGTGTTTCCAGCGGGATGCCGAGTCGCTCCGCCAGCGCTTCGAACAGGCGTATTGGGACGATGAGCTGTCGATGTACGTGCTGGCGCTCGACGGACGCAAGCAGCCCTGTCGCGTTCGCACGTCGAACGCGGGGCATTGCCTCTTCGGCGGCATCGCGAGCCCCGATCGCGCTGGGCGCGTCGCGAACGAACTGGTCGGTGACAACTTGTACTCAGGCTGGGGTGTTCGAACGCTCGCTGCAGGAGAGATGCGCTACAACCCGATGTCCTACCACAATGGGTCGGTGTGGCCGCACGATAATGCACTGATAGGCGCGGGTCTTGGCCGATATGGGCTGACCACCGGCTCGACGAAAATACTGGAAGGATTTCACCACGCCAGCAGCTTTCTCGATCTGCACCGTCTTCCCGAGCTTTTCTGCGGGTTTCGGCGCCGGGCAGCGGAAGGGCCCACACTCTACCCGGTTGCGTGCGCCCCTCAGGCCTGGGCCGCCGGCGCGGCGTTCATGCTCTTGCAAGGATGCCTGGGATTGTCCATCGACGCGATTCACAAGCGCGTGACCTTTACGCGCGCACGCCTCCCCGACTTCGTCCCATGGGTGGGCATCAGCAATCTGACTGTGGCTGGCGGCTCGGTTGATCTGATGCTGGAACAGCACTCGCTGGGCGTTGCAGTGACGCTTCTCAAAACGACGGGTGACGTGGAGATCGTCACTCGTAAAGGATAGATGTCTGTCGGTGAATGCAGGTTTCCGCGCGCGCAGCCGCACTCCGTCGCATCAGGCGGCTACCGCCGCAGACATCGCGACCTCGTGCCGCGCCGGTGTCCCGCCTTGCCCGAGGCGTCGGTATAGCGCGACATAATCCCGCGCCATCCGCGTGGAGGAGAACCGCCGCTCGAACTCTGCGCGAATGCGGTGTCGATCGAGGTTGGCGATACGTTGCGCGCCGCGCGCCGCGTCCGCCTCGTCATCGACCACGAAGCCGGTCACGCCGTGCTCGATGATTTCGGGCACGGACCCGTTGCGGAACGCGATCACCGGTGTCCCGCACGCCATCGCCTCGATCATCACCAGCCCGAACGGTTCGGGCCACGCGATCGGAAAGACGAGGCCCGCGGCATTGCCGAGGAACTCGGCCTTCTCCGACTCGCAGATCTCGCCGATGAACTCCACGTGCGGGTGCGCGAGGAGCGGCTTGATCGCCTCGTTGAAGTAGGCCTCGTCGACGCGATCCACCTTCGCTGCGATTTTGAGTTTCATGCCAGCCATCGCCGCGATGCGGATCGCCGCATCGGGCGCCTTCTCAGGCGCGATGCGGCCGAGGAACGCCAGGTAGCCGCCGTTACCGGATCCGGCAGGCAATAGCTCCGTCGGCAACCCGTGATGGATCGTCTCGACGAAGTGCGCCGCGGGCAGGGGCTTGCGCTGTGCATCCGAAATGGACACCACCGGGATGTCGTCAAACACCTCGTAGAGCGGCTGCAACTCGGGTAGGTCGAGCCGGCCGTGGAGGGTGGTGATCGACGGCGTGCGCAGCATCCGGATGAGTGGATAACCGAAGTAGTCGATATGCCAGTGAATCACGTCGAACTCCGCTGCCCGGCGCCTCACGCGCTCCAGCATCAGAAAGAGGCACGCGTACGGATCCTTGACGGCGGGATCCAGGCGCAATGCCTGCGGCACGATCGGCTCGAGCACGGCTTTCGTGCGGCTGTCACCGGACGCGAACAACGTAACCTCGTGACCCGCGTCCACCAGCGCGTCGGTGAGATACGCAACGATACGTTCGGTCCCGCCGTACAGCTTCGGCGGCACGGCTTCCGTGAGCGGTGCGATTTGTGCAATTTTCAAAGCGAGCTCCTGTAGTGTCGGGACATGGAGATCAATCAACTAGATTTCGAGCAACTTCGGCTCACGCAGCGAGCTCGATGAGCGAGTGAGTCTCCGGTCGTGTCTCGGTCATCACGAACCGGATGAACAGCATGGCGGCAAGTCCGACGCCGGCGAGCATTGCAAACGCCGCGGACTGGCCGAGCTCATCGGCGATCCATCCGGCAAGCGGCACGCTCGCAGACCCGCCGATGCCGATCGCAAGTCCGACCGCGCCGAGCGAAAGGTTGAAGTGCCCGGACCGCCCCGCGATGTCATTCACGATGAGCGGGACGAGCACGCCGAAGCATGCTGCAGCAATTCCATCGAGCGCCTGGAGCAACACGACGAACGCTGGGTCGGTGACCATCGCGAGAAGCGCAGCCCGAATGGGCAGGATGGCGAAGCCGGCAAGCAGCAGCGGCTTGCGCCCGAGCGAAGTCGCGAGCCGGCCGACCGTCGGAGAGATGCACGCGACGGTGAGCTGGGGCAGGATGATGCAGGCCGCGATCAGCAGGCTTGCCGCCTTGCCGGCACGCGCGGTAAGTGCGCTTGCCGCGATGGGCAGGAGCGGCGCATTGACGAAAGTGAACAACATCGCGCAGCCGGCAAACGCCAGCAGACG
>JAQGNH010000397.1 GCA_028291945.1 Betaproteobacteria bacterium | reverse complement strand
AAGCTCATGCGCTCCGACTTCTTCGGTCCGTCGAAATTCTTTTACTCGATGTCCAAGGACGAGCGCATGCAGTTGCACGAGGAACAGCTCAAGCAGCCGGACTCGCCGCACGCGTTCTTGATCGAGGTGCCGGCGAATTCCGAGACGCCCGCACACTTTCATCGCGTGCCGCAATACCAGGTGTTCGTGCGCGGAGGCGGGAAGCTCGGCCGCCGCCACGCCGTCGAACCCGGGACCCTTCACTATGTCGACGAGTTCACGGGCTACGGGCCGATCCTCGCGGCGAATGAGGGCTTATCGTATTTCACGCTGCGCAACTTCTTCGACCCAGGCGCTGAGTATGTCGATCGTCCGGGCGCGCGCGAGAAGCTCCGGCCGTCGGCGCGGCGTTACCTCGTAATCGACCGCGACATGATGGGTCTTTCCAACTCAGACTCCGTGGCGGCACGGAGCAAGCTTGCACTCGACTGCGTGATCGAGCCTCACGACGACGGACTCGCCTCGTACGTCTTGCGCGCGGGACCGGGCGCCAGCGCGACTGGACCTGACCCCGGCGCGGGCGGCGGCCAATACTGGCTCGTCCTCAATGGATCGATGGTGCACGTGGGCGCCGAGTATGTCCGGCATTCCCTTGCCTGGGTTTCACGCTCGGAGGGACCGTTCACGGTCACCGCCGGAGCTCGTGGCGTGGAAGTCGGTGTGTTCCAGTTTCCGCGCCCGCTGAGCTCTAAGACGACGCGAGCTCGGGCAGCATGAACCGCGAGGATTGCTCGCTCATGACGCTTCTCAGTTAGCGGCTCGCCCCCGCGGCGCTGCCCCGCAGTCCGAGGTCGCCTAGGATCGAAGCGAGCTCCGCATATTCGGTTTCCATCAGCTTGCGCGTGTCTCTTGCGTTGAGATAGGTGTTCTCGATCACTTTCGCCTCGAGATCCCGCTTCCATTCCGGAAGCTGCACCATCCGTGCGAATACATCGTCCCAGAAACGAATCTGGTCTTCGGTCATCCCTTTCGGCCCGACCGCGCTACGCCAATTGGATGAGACCGCGTTGACGCCGACTTCCTTCCAGGTCGGGACGACGGACAACGCGCCGCTACTCCGCTGCGGCGACGATACTGCGATCAGCCGCAGCGTGCCCGCGTTCGAATGAGGCAACAGGGCTGACGCAGAAGAAACGACGACGTCGACATGCCCGCCCAGCACCGCCGTAACCGCTTCTCCGGAACCGTTGAACACGACCACTTTGAGGGCCTTTACGTTCGCGCCCACGCTCTTGGCTACGAGGGCTGCGGCGATGTGGTTCTGGTTGCCCAGCGCGTTGGCGAACGCGATGTTCACGCTCGCGGTGTCCCCTTTCAGGCGAGCGGCGAGATCGTTGGCAGTCTTGATCAAAGAATCGGCGCGCACGCCGAATGCGATGGCGTCGGTGCCGATCTGGGCGAGAGCCGTGACATCGGTATGGTTCAGGCTGCTCTTGCCGGTAAGGTGATTTGTGAGTAGCGCAGCGGTGTTCTGCATGAAGTAATGCGCGTTGCCGGTCTGCTGCGTGAGATAGACCAGTCCGATGTTCGCAGCGCCGCCCGGTTTATTCACGACGACGACCGGGACGTCGACGAGCTTCTTTTCACTGAGCAGCCGCTGTATGAGGCGCGCCGTCGCGTCTCCGCCCGTTCCGGCGGATGTGGGGACCACGATTTCGACGTTCCTCGTGGGCTTCCAACCTGCTGCCTCAGCGGCCTCTGCATGGGATAAGACCGCGAGGGCAGCGTATAAAGAGATCAGAATCGCGGTCTTGACCTCGCGACTGCTCATGTCTGCCTTTCGCATTGCGATCATTGCCCGCATGCTACTACCGCATCGAGGAGGAGACGGTTGAAAAATCGAAACGCAGTGCCAAGCCCGCGCGCCGCAGAGCGTCTGCATAGCGAATCCTGGATTCGGTCTCCTCGTGCTGAGCGTCCAGGCGTTCACGCTTCGACAGGCTCAGCGCGAACGGGGGACGCAATAGAAGCATCAGCACGAACGGCCGAGATTATTTGCCGAATTGCGGAATCACAACACTAGCGCGGCAGATCGGCGATAAAGAGCTCGCAGAACTCGTTGACCGGCATCCTGTCGAGCGCTTCGGGCGCATCGCAGATTTCGAGGATTCGCGCCTGCTGTGGTTCTGAAAACCGCCGCTGCAGGCTCGCCACGAATTTTTTGCGCAGCACCGGCAGCCCTTCCGCGCGCCGGCGCTGATGGCCGACCGGAAATTGGACATCGACCTTCGGCGTGCTCGATCCGTCCGTGAACCGCACCTGCATCGCGTTCGCGCTCGAGCGGACGGTCGGATCGAAAAACTCGCGGCTGTAGCGAGGTTCTGCGGTGAGCACCATCTTTTCGCGCAGCCGGTCGATGCGCGGATCCGCGGCGAAATCGTCCTCGAAATCGCGCGGCTCGAGCTTGCCGTGCAGGAGCCCGACTGCCGCGCAGTACTGCACCGAGTGGTCGCGATCGGCGGGGTTGTACAGCGGCCCGGTCTTGTGCATGACGTCGAGCAGGTATGCGTGCGTGTAAATGTCGATGCGTGCGATGTCGTCGATGCGGTCTTTCACATGCGGATGCAGGAGAAATGCGCATTCGACCGCCGACTGCCCGTGCATCCCGGCCGGAACGAACTTGAACATGCAGTGGTTGATGATGTATTCGCCGTACGGTCGCTGGAACTCGAAGCGCCTGCCGTTGAAGCGCGCGTCGTATAACCCGAAAAACGGCGCCGTGAGCACCGAGGGATAACCCATCTCGCCTTTCGCCGCCATCATCGCGAGACGCACCGCTTCCGAGCTTGCATCGGCGCATGCCCAGCTCTTGCGCCAGCCCGTGTTCGGCGCGTGCCGATACAACACCGGGCTGCAGTCCATCCACGCATTCGATACGGCGTTGACCACCTGATCGCGCGTTGCGCTGAGCCTACGCGCGAGCACGGCCGTAGAGGCGACGCGCGTCAGCAGGTTGTGGTCTACGCCGCCTGCCTCGAGATCGTTTTCAAGCGCGATGCAACCCTGGATTTCGTAGGCCTTGATCAGGTCTTCGAGTATCTCGCGCATGAGGAGCGGTTTGCCGCCGGTTGCCTTGCCGCTGCGGCTCAGGTAATCGCCGAGCATGAGCACGCCGGCCAGCGTATCGGATGGATGGCTGCCCTGGCGGCCGCTGAACTGATCGTTGAAATCGAGCCAGCGGATCATCGCGCCGAAGCTGAATGCGGCAGTCGAAGGATCGAGCTCGTAGCGCGTGCCCGGCACGCGCGAGCCGTGCGGCACCACCGTCCCGGGAACGAGCGGGCCGAGCAGTCTCGTGCACCCCGGGAAATCGAGCGCGTCGAGCGCGCCTGCCAAGGTGTCGGTGAGGCAGAGCCGCGCCGTCGCAACCGTCGCTTCGGAAGCGATGCGGTAGCCGAGCACGTAGTCCGCGATATCGAGCAGAACCTGATCGGGCGCGGGGCGAACGTTGGAGACGGGAGACCTGTTCGCAATCTGTGCCATACGCGTGTTCCTGCGCGGGGGGGTCAACGCTAAGAAAGATTATTTGGGGAACGCGGATACGATCGCTTGCGCCGCGTCGTCGTGCCGCTCGAGATTCATGATGACGTCCCATACGCGCTCGGCGTCAGCCGGTGTAGCACGCAGCCCGAAGCTCATGCAGTGCTGCAGCTTCGCCATGACCTCGGCGTCCGAAAGCGGATCTTCGCGGCTGCCTTTCATCACTTCTCGCTTGCGTTCCAATGTGCGGCCATCCTTCAGCAGCACTTTTACGCGCGTGTAAGGCATTGCCCGCGGATCGATTCCAGGCTGCTCTTCCACGACGGTGCGCGAGCTGAGGGCGAGCACTTCAGGATCGAGCACTTTCTCCATCGTGTATGAGCTCAGGTCGACGCGCCCGTCGATGAGCGCACGCGCGAAGCTGTAGCACGCGTTGAACTGCGCATCGATCGTCGGATTTTCCGCCGGCGCATAAGGTTTTCCGACGACCTCCTTGTTGACGCGTGCGAGATAGATCGTCGCTTTCTCGACGTCCTCATGGCGCACGCCCGCGTTCTTAAGCTCGATCGCCAGAACGATCGGATTGTGATTGATGCGGCCGCTCGGAAAAGGTTTGTAGCAGTAATCGAGTAACTGCCAATCCTTTCCCAACCCTTCGGTCAGCTTTTCGGCCCGGACTTGCCCACGCTGGTAGAGCGCGAGCATCCCGGCCTTGCCTTCGATCGGCCGCCGCGCGCCGGTCATGCCGTCTGCTGCGAGAAATGCGCTCAACACGCCCGAGCGCGCGGCAAATCCCGGCCCGAGGCGCTTGCTGAGAACGCCGTCCGCGCTCTCCAGCGTGCCGCCCGACTGATGATATGCGATCGCGAGCGCGTTCAGCAGGCCCTCGCTGTCCAATCCGAGCACACGCGCCGCGGCCACGGCGCCCGCCATGATCCCGAAGATGCACGTCGGGTGCCATCCCTGGTTGATCGTGTCGTAGCAGGCGAGGCCCAGACGCGCGTTCAACTCGGCGCCCGTCACGATCGCGAGCAGAAAGTCCCTGCCGTTGACGCGCTGCCGGTCTTCCGCTGTCGCGAGCACCGAAGGCAGGACCGTGCAGTAGCCGTGCACGCGCGCCGCGTCGTGCATGTCGTCGAATTCGAGCGCGTGCGCCGCAGTGCCGTTCGCGAGCGCCGCATTGGGCGGCGAATAGCGGCGCTTGCCGAGTAGCCCCGTGGCGGTGCCGTTCTGCTCCCAACGCGCGAGGCGCTGATTGAGCACGTCTATTCCGGGCGCGTTCGCTGCGCCGGCAATGACGCCGAGCGTGTCGATCATGAAGTGCTTCGCCGAGTTCAGCACTTCCGGCGGAATGTCTTCGTAGCGCCAGCGCGAGAGTGCCTCACACAAGCGCAGGCTCAACCGGTCATCTTCAGCGGTCTTCATCACTCCCCCTTTGCTCCCGACATCTTTACTACTCGCGACCATTTCAACGTCTCCGATTTGATGTAGCTGCCGAACTGCTCGGGCGTACCGGGGTTGGCTTCGAAACCCAGCCGCAACAGGAACTCGCGCAGCTCTGATGTGTCGAGGATCGCCCCGATCTCTTTGTTGAGGCGATCGATGCGGTTGCGAGGCGTACGCGCGGGCACAACCACGCCGATCCAGTTGTTCGCCTCGAATCCGGGCAGACCGCTTTCGGCCACGGTCGGCAGCTCGGGCATCGCCTGCAAGCGCTTCGCCGTGGTGACCGCGATCGGCTTCACCTTGCCGGCCTTTATGTGAGCCATCGCGGAGGCGGGATTCGAAAAAACAAGCTGGATGTTGCCCGCGATCACATCGAGCATGACGGGCCCGCCGCCTTTATACGGCACGTGCACGATCTTCGTTCCGGCCATCGTGTTGAAGAGCTCGATCGCAAGATGGCCAGTCGTGCCGACCCCCGACGAACCGCCGTTCAGGGATTTGTTTTTGGCGAGCGCGATCACTTCGCGCACGTTGGCTGCGGCAACGCCTGCATTCAGGCAAAGGATGTTGGTCGAATCGGCTGCCTTCGTGACGGGCGCGAGATCCCCCGCGATGTCGTACGGCAAATTCGAATACAGGCTCGGATTCACCGTGAGCGCGCCCACGTTTGCCATCAGCAACGTGTGTCCATCCGGCTCCGACTTCGCGATGATTCCGACCGCGATGTTGCCGCCGGCGCCCGCGCGGTTGTCGACGATCACCGGCTGACCGAGCGCTTCACTCAACTTGCCGCTGATCGCGCGTGTCACGATGTCTGCGCCGCCGCCGGGGGCGAAAGCGACGAGAAACCGCAGGGGTTTCGTCGGGAAGTCGGCTGCCGCGAAGCCGTGCTGTGGAAAGACCAGCGCGACCGCCAGGACTGCGCCGGCGAATCCGATCGCTGCTGCTTTCATTTTTCCTCCTGGCGTGGCGCGTGCCTCAGCGCGAACATTAGGCCACATGAGCACAACTTACGCTACGTTCCGCATCAGATTGCGCCTACCAAGGCAGACCGGCAGTACTTACGCCGCCGCGGCGCTCCTGGCGCCGCTGACTCCCGCACGCTTCAATCGCCGCCTTTCGCCAAGGGGCTTTGCGAGAACGGCGTCACACAAGAACACCACAGAGTTTTAGCGCCCGCGATTGGGTCGACGCAGAAACGCGGCGCACATGTCTTGCGCTCATACTGACGAAGCGGTCGCCAATCGAGTGCCGCGAGATGACCATTTAATTCTCCAGCGGTCAAACATCAGGTACACCACCGGTGTGGTGTAGAGCGTGAGCAGTTGTGACACCAGGAGGCCGCCGACGATTGCGATGCCTAAAGGACGTCGCAGTTCCGCGCCGGCGCCGGTGCCAAGAGCCAATGGCAAAGCGCCCATAAGTGCGGCCATGGTGGTCATCATGATGGGCCGAAAACGAAGCAGACAGCCTTCACGAATTGCATCGAGAGGAGGCTTGCCCGCGCGCTCAGCTTCCAGCGCGAAGTCAACCATCATGATGGCATTTTTCTTGACGATTCCGATCAGCAGGATGATTCCAATCATGCCCATGATGGAGAGATCCTGGCCCGACAACGCGAGGGCAAGCAGCGCTCCCACACCGGCTGAGGGAAGCGTCGAGATGATTGTCAGGGGGTGAATTGCGCTTTCATACAGCACGCCTAAGACGATGTAGACCGCGATCACTGCGGCAAGGATAAGCCAGGGTTGACTCTTGAGCGAGCTCTGGAAGGCTTGGGCAGTACCTTGAAAGGTGCCAATGACACTCTCAGGCATTCCGGCCGCAGTGGCTGCTCTCTCTATGGCTGTTGTGGCATCTCCCAGAGCGTAGCCTGGTGAGATATTGAAGGAGATCGTTACCGACGGGAATAGACCTTGATGATTGATCGTAATGGGTGCGACTCCATTCTTGAGAGTGCCCAGCATGCTGAGCGGCACAAGATCGTTGGTAGTGGATGACCGCACATAAAGGTGCTTGAGCGTGTCTGTGGAAACCTGCCAGCGAGGATCGACCTCGAGGATGACATGGTATTGGTTGAGTTGCGTAAACAGTGTGGCGACTTGACGCTGCCCGAACGCGTCGTAAAGCGCATCGTCGATGACCTGTGTGTTGATCCCGAGCCGCGCCGCGGTTGCTCGATCAATATCGAGCGTCATCTGAGGCGCCGCTTGTTGCTGGTCTGTCGTTACATCCTTTAATTGCGGCAGACTCTTCAGCTTGTCGCGCAGAATCGCGCTCCATTTTGCAAGCTCGCCCGAGTTCGCATCCTGCAAGGTGTATTGATACTGTGTTTTTGAGGGGCGGCCTCCAACCTGGATGTCCTGGCGCACTTGCATGAAGAGTCCCACCCCCGATACGGTGGCGGTGCGCCTCTTGAGCCGTGCCATGATTTGATCAGCTGTGGCGTGTCGTTGACTAAATTCCTTGAGGTTGATCATCATCCGGCCTTGGCCGCCGCCCCCGTTGAGCCAGTAGTACACGTTGTCCACGTCGGGATCGGCCTGTACGATATCGGCGAGAGCAACCATGCGAGCGCGCATCTGCGCAAACGGGATGTCGCTCGCCGACTCTGCCGTGGCCGTGATCAAACCGGTGTCCTGCTGCGGGAAGAAGCCTTTCGGGATCCATACGTAGAGCGCCACGGTGGCTACGAAAGTGACGAGCACTATCCCCAGTGTCAGACCCTGATGCCGAAACACGACATCCAGCGTTCGCCGATAGGTGGAGAGCATACTGTCAAATAAGCTCTCGAGTTTGCGGTATAGCGAGCCGTGTTGCGCGGTGTCGATGGGTTTCAGCATTCGCGCCGCCATCATGGGCGTAACGGTAAGAGAGATCAGCCCTGACACGATGATCGCTACGCTCACCGTGACAGCAAACTCCTGGAACAGACGTCCGATAATTCCGCCCATGAGCAGAATGGGGATAAAAACAGCCACGAGCGAAATCGTCATGGACACGATCGTTGACGCGACCTGCCGGGTGCCCGCAATGGCGGCCTGGAGAGGGCGCTCGCCGGCCTCGACGTGCCGAACGATGTTCTCTGTGACGACAATCGCATCGTCGACGAGGAAGCCGATTGCGATCGTGAGCCCCATGATCGACAAATTGTCGAGGCTGTAGCCCAAGAGGTACATCGCGCCGAAGGTCGCAACCAGCGAGAGCGGAATCGTGACACTGGGGATTACGGTCATCGACACGTTGCGCAGGAACGCGAAAATCACCAGCAGCACCATTCCGATCGACAACATGAGACTGAACTCGACATCTTTCACCGATGCGTTGATCGTCTGCGTGCGATCGCCGACAACGCTCACTTTCACGTCACTGGGAAGAGCCGCGGTCAGCAAGGGTAGACGGTCCTTGATGGCTTGCGTAGTCGCGATAACGTTGTATCCGGGCTGCTTGTGTATATCGACGATCACGGTGGATTTACCCTGGAGCGTGGCCGCTTGCCACCGGTCTTCGGGGCCATCGATTATGGTGCCCAGATCGGCCAGGCGAATCTGGGCGCCGTTCTTGTAAGCGACCACCATGGAGCGATAGTCTTCGGCGCGCAGCAACTGGTCGGTTGTGTTCAGCGTTACTGCATGGGCTTGACCATCGACGCTACCCTTGGGCTGATTGACAGTACTGACGCCGATCATATTGCGAACGTCCGCGAGCGTAAGGCCGCGGGCAGCCAGCGCATCGGGGTCTACCTGCACTCTCACTGCGGGTCGCTGCTCGCCGTGGTAATCCACGAGGCCGACTCCTGGCATCTGCGAGATCTGTGGGGCTAGAAAATCATCTGCGTATCGGCTGAGCTCGGTGAGCGGGCGCGTGTCGGAAATGAGCGCCAAGGACATGACGGTAAAGTCTGCGGGATTGACCTTGTGGTAGGTCGGGGGCCTGGGCAGGTTCTTCGGCAGAAATCCCCCTGCGGCGTTGATCGCGGTCTGAACGTCCTGTGCAGCGGCATCGATGTTGCGCGAGAGCTCGAACTGAAGCGTGATCGACGTGCTGCCGTAGGCGCTCGAAGATGTCATCGACGTCACCTGCGGTACGATCGAAAAAGCGCGCTCGAGTGGCGTAGCAATCGAGGTCGCCATGGTCTCGGCGTTTGCGCCGGGAAGGCTCGCCGAGACCTGGATGGTCGGGAAATCGACCTGCGGTAGAGGCGCCACCGGCAATCGGAAGTATGCGACAGCCCCCATCAGAAGAAGGCCGATCGCAATGAGCGTGGTTGCGGTGGGTCGGCGAATAAAGGCTTCCGAAATGTTCATGGACGCCCCGTCGCGGGAATCTGCGACACTTTCACTCCCGGGGCAATTCGATATTGTCCCTGGGTCACCGCCATTTCGCCTTCGGAGATGCCCTTGCGAATCCATTGGAGCCCGTCGACGACGGGACCGGCGTCTACATTTCGGGCCTCTACGGAATGGTCGGATCTGACGACGTAAACGAAGCTGCCGTTTTGGCCTTGCTGAACGGCGGTGGCGGGAACCGTGACGACATTTGCCTGCGTGCGGAGCAGCACGCGCACGGCAACCAGTTGTCCTGGCCAAAGCGATCCCTCTGAATTATCGAAATTGGCCTTGAACTGCACTTGCCCCGTTGCGGCTGAAACCTGGTTATCGGTAAACACGAGCGTACCTTTCGCAATCTCACGAGCTCCGTCCCGGGTCATGGCGACAACTTGCAGCGACTGGCTTTTAGATTGATGGCTGATATCCATCAGATTGTCCTGGGGGAGCGCAAACACGATGGAAATTGGATTCATCTGCGTCACGGTGACGATGCCGTTCGCATCGGAGGCATGGACGATTGATCCGGCATAAGCCAGGCGCTGCCCCGTACGGCCGCTGATAGGTGCTGTCACTCGTGTAAAACTGAGCTGCAGCCGCGCGCTATCTACGGCGGCGGCATCCGCCTGCACTGTCGCTTTGAGCGCGGCAAATTGAGCGCGGAAAGTGTCGGCTGTCTGCTTGGAGCCGGCCATCGCGGCCGCAAGCTGCTCTGCACGATCAAGCTCCACTCGCGTGCTTTCGAGCTGCGCCTCATCCTTGGCTTTTGCCGCAACGGCCTGCGCCAACAGCGCTTCGTAGGGTCTGGGATCGATGACAGCCAGCAGATCACCTGCCTTGACGGTCTGACCCTCGACGAAAGGGACCTGCTGTAGCTGTCCATCGACACGAACTTTCACATTCACGGTGCTCAGCGGCTGTACTGTGCCGATCGCTTCAAGCCAGATCGGAAGATCGCGACGTTGTGCTGCCTGCATATCGACAGGCACTACGGGATCGGCAGCAGGTGCAATTCGCTGTCCGGGCACCTGACGGTATCCAATCACGGCGGCAGCAATGCCAACAAGCAACAGCAACAGCCGAATCACCTTCTTACTCATTAATGTCTTCCCCGAGGGCACGATACAGTCCTACCGCCGCTTGCAATCGCTGCAGCTTCACCTGCAGCAGGGTGTCTTCTGCCTGGTACAGCGTGCGCTCCGTTGTGAGCAGCGTCTGGAAATCGATAACACCGAGGTCTAACCGAACTCGCGCGAGGCGCGCTGCTTCGCGCGCGGACGCGACTGCCGCCGTATCAAGCACGTTGACCTGATCGAGTTGCTTGATCGCGGTGAGCTGTCCCTCGACGTCTTGCAACGCTTCAATAATGGCTTCGCGATAGGTGGCGACCAGCTCCTGCGCATGTGCGCGGCTAACCCGCAGTGCACCTTCGAGGCGCCCGCCGGAAAATAAGGGCAGGGTGCCCACCAGTCCGACTACCGTGCTCATTGGTTGGGTGGCGAGTTCGACCAGCGTGCTCAGGTTGACGCTTGGCATAAATAACGATCGGGCGACGCCGATGTCGAAATTCGCGGATTTCAATCGCGCCTCTGCGGCGGCGATATCCGGACGGCGGCTGAGAACCGTAACGGGCGTTTCGACCTGAACCTGAGGTGCTGCAATCCGATCGAGGCCGCTTCCTTCAATCTGGAAGCCCTGAGGAGCCGCGCCTAACAAGACCGCGAGCTGATAAAGAGCCTGATCGCGTTGCTGCTGCAGTACTGGCACCGCTGCCTGGAAGGTCTGCACCTGGTTGCGCTGTTGCGCAACTTCGAGCTGGGACGAAGCTCCCAGATTTGTGCGTGTCGCGACCAGATCGAGAACGCGCTGAGCGTCGCTCGCTATGACTTGCGCTAAACGAAGCCGGTCGTCGAGCGACAGGATCTGGAAATAGGTATCAGCGATCAACGCGCCAAGCGTAATGCGAATCGTGTGCGCGTCGAACTCAGATGCGTTCACGAGTGCATTGGCGGACTGGGCACTCGCTCGATTCTTGCCCCAGAAGTCCACCTCGTAGCTTGCTTGTCCAAGCACAGTGGGTTTACCTTGACCTGTCGCCGCGGCGATGCCTACGCTCGGGTAGCGATTTGCGCCAGCGACTTGCGCCCCACCGCGAGCCTGTTCTACCTTGCTGTAAGCGACCGCTAAATTGAAATTGGCGCCGAGTCCCTTGACCATTAAGCCGTCAAGCTCCGCGCTTCCGAAGCTGCGCCACCATTCAGACGTGGCGCTGGCGGTCGTCGTCTGTTCAGGTGGGCGCGTCGACCAGCTCGCCGGAATCGGGAGTTCCGGTCGCTGGTAAGCGGGAACCAGCGAGCATGCAGATAGCGCAACCCCCAGAGTGAGGCATAGCAGGCGTTTGGGCACGCGAGCAGGATAAATGAAGGTTCATTAAGCCGCCGTCCCCGCCAGCTAACAAAAATTTCAGGAAAGCGCGTCTTGTGTCGAAAGCTACCGATTGGCGCTGATCATGTAGCCCGCGCCCTGGATTGTATGAATGAGGGGCGTTGGGAAGCCCTGGTCGACCTTGCGGCGCAACCGATGGACGTGCTTATCCACCACGTTGTCGTGTGGATCGAACTCATAGTCCCAGGCGCTCTCGAGCAGCATCGAGCGCGTAACGACCTGATCGGCCTGGCGCATGAGCTTTTGGAGAATCAGGAATTCCCGATGCTGGAGGGTAATGGTTTTTCCACTGCGGACCGCAGTGCGTCCATCAAGATGAAGGACAAGCTCGCCCACCTTCAGAACGCGACCCAACTCAGTCCGACCATGGCCACGAGCAATCGCCTCGATTCTCGCCATCAGCTCGACAAACGCATAAGGTTTCGGCAAGTAATCGTCACAGCCCGCCTTCAGGCCCTCCACACGCTGGTCGGTGGATGCATGTGCGCTCAACATCAACACGGGCGTTGTATTGCCCGCCTGGCGTAGTTGGCGCACCAGGCTCAAGCCATCCAGGCCAGGAAGGCGCCGGTCGACCACGAGGCAGTCATAGATACCCTCGAGCGCCATCGCAAGACCGGTCGTACCGTCCATGGCCGGATCAACGATATGGCCGCTCTCCCTCAATCCCCGGACAAGGTAGGTTGAGGAGCGCTCGTCGTCTTCGATGGCGAGAATTCTCAAGGTAAACTTTTGTTCATGGTGGGGGCAGCCACAATTGCGGATGTCTGTTTCAAAATAGCACAATGACCAAGGTGCTCGTCGTTGAGGACGATTCTGCCACCGCTGCCGAAATTGCGGCGACATTGCAGGATCATGGATGCACGGTTGAATGCGTTGACACCGGACGAACGGGTCTGGTGCGTGCGGTGAGCGATGCGTTCGACGTGATCGTCCTCGATCGGATGCTGCCGGGCGGGCTGGACGGGCTCGGGATGCTCGCCACCCTGCGCGGCGCAGGCATTGACACACCGGTCCTCATTCTCAGTGCTCTTTCGGATCTGGATGAACGTGTCCGCGGACTTCGCGCTGGAGGCGACGACTATTTGAGCAAGCCTTTCGAGGCGATTGAACTTGCTGCGCGCGTTGATGCGTTGACTCGCCGTCGATCCCGCAGCGCAGAACCCGAGTCGCGTGTCCAGATTGGCGAGCTCGAAGTGGATCTTCTCAAGCGCACAGTCCGCCGCGGGAACCGGGATATCGATCTCTTGCCGCGTGAATACGCGCTTCTCGCCTACCTCATGGAGCATGCAGGGCAAGTGGTTACCCGTACCATGCTCTTCGAGGCGGTGTGGAACTATCGCTACGATGACCGAACGAACGTCATCGAAGTCCATATTGGACGACTGCGGCGCAAGATCGATGCCGACGGCGAGCCTGAAATGATCCATACCGTGCGCGGCGCAGGCTATATTCTCCGTGCGCCTTAACGACATCACCCGCACCACCGGCTTTCGAATCGGATTGCTGTTCCTGGTGCTTTTCAGCGTGACCTCGGGCGCGGTTTTCGCCTACATCTATTTTCAAACTTATGGATACGAACTGAACCTCATCGATTCCGCGCTGGCTCGCCGAGCCAAAGTTCTTTCACAATACGAGCCTGCCACCTTGATCCAGGAAATAGAGGAGGGCTCGCGCAACGACACGACCCGGCGTGAGCCCCGCGGCCTGTTCAACGCGAATGGCGAGCATCTCGCGGGGAATATGAACGGGCTGCCCAAAGCGCCGTTCTTTGATCGGCCGTTTGAGATCGAGGTGACCAATCCCGGCGGATCGCGACGCGTGCTTCGCATGCTTGTGCATGAGCTCCCATCAGGACAATTCCTGGCTTTAGGGCGGGATATGCACGACCTTCGCGAATTCCACGAGCTTCTTGTGCAGGCCATGGAGTCGGGGGGCGCGCTCGTGCTGGTACTCGGACTGCTCGGCGCCGCAGCGCTGGGGCATGCTTCGAGGAGACGCATCGACGCCGTCACTCGTGCGATCCGGCGCATCGTTCACGGCCACTTGTCCGAGCGACTGCCAGCGGGTGGAAGCAACGACGACATCGACAGGCTTGCTGCGGTCGTAAATAACATGCTCGACGAGCTCGAGCGGCTCATGCGGGAAGTTAAAGGCGTTTCTGATGATGTCGCGCATGACCTGCGGACACCTTTGACACGCCTCCTCGCGGGCCTTGAGCGGGCAGAACGCCGCGCAAAGACTTCAGATGAGCACGCCCAGGCAATCCAAAGCGCTACCGAAGAAGCGCGAGGGCTCCTTGCCACGTTCAACTCGCTTCTGCGTATTTCTGAAGTGGAAAGCGGTGCTCGCCGGCAGGGTTTCACTTCGGTGGATCTCACTCGGATTGCACAGGATGCGGTGGAGTTCTTCGAGCCGCTCGCCGAAGAGAACGGGATTTCCTTGCGCCTGAACGCGACAAAACCATCAGAGCTTGTCTCGGGCGATGCGCAGCTCCTCTTTGACGCAACCTGTAATCTTGTGAGCAACGCGCTCAAATTCACCCCTAAGGATGGCCACGTCGTCGTAGAGACTCGCCATGTCGGTGAAGAAGTCGAACTTGCCGTGCGTGACACTGGTCCCGGAATCCCAGAAGAGGAGCGCGATGCTGTATTCCGGCGATTTTATCGCTCTGAAAAAAGCCGACACACTCCCGGCAACGGCTTGGGCCTCAGCATGGTCGCTGCCGTGGCAAAGTTGCACGAAATGAAATTAAGCGTAGGCGACGCTGCTCCGGGCTGTCGGATATCGCTTATAGGTAAGCGCGTAACGGCGAGTGGACAATCATAGCCAATGTCATGAAAGCATTTGCCACATTGCAGAGACACGATCGGATAGCTGACTTGGAAAGAGTCGCCTCCATTTTGTGCTGCAGTTAGCGCACTTAAAACACTCCGCGGTGCCCTCTGGGTCGCGCATGACCCCTTCGCTATGCATCCCGTCGTGCGGTGTCATTCGTCGTAAGCGTTCGATGAAGTAAGTGCAGCTTTTGCAAGGCGCCATTTTGTTCTCCTTAATACTCTGCCTGCCCATACGCCTGCATAAACCGATCCTTTGAAGCTCCTCGCATGCCAATACGAAAAGGAGTTGCACCAATGTGGAGCACAGGCGCCTCCGTCTCAATCGGACGACGCCATTGCGTCCCACTTCGCAATCTCGATGTGAAACATGCACGGGGCCACAAAGGAAAAAGCCCGCCGAAGCGGGCCCCAAAACCTGAGCCGAACTGTGGTTCTACCGCCGCGTGCGACCTTCCGCCGACATTCGACCGGTTTTCAATTGGACTACGGCGGCTCGCTGATAATCGATGTCTACTACCTCTTCTTGGCAGACATAATCGATGACGTAAACATTGATGTCGATGTCGTTGCGAGTTCTTGCAACCAGCTCACATAAACGCTCGCCTCCATTGGCCGCGCGATGAAATAGCCTTGCGCAAGATCGCAGCCGAGCTCCTGCAGCAGATCCCACTCTTGCTGCGTTTCGACGCCCTCAGCGACGGCCTTTATCTTTAGTTGTCTCGCAATTTGAAGACTTGATGTGAGCATCGCGCGGGCAGCTTCATGCGTTACGGCGTTCGCGACAAAAGCCCGATCGATCTTCAACTCGGTAAACGGAATGCGTGTGAGCTGCTCCATGGACGAGTAGCCCGTGCCAAAATCGTCGATCGACAAGCCGAACCCGGTCATGCGCAATCGGGTAAGGTTTTCAAGTGCGGCCCCCAAATCGGTAGTGGCAGCCGATTCGGTTATCTCGAGGCATACTGTGCTCGGGTCAAGATTATGCCTCTGGACTATCGCGGCCAAGCGACCCGCAAGCTCGACGTTGTTGAGAGACTTGGGCGACAGATTTACCGCGACGGTCGATTCGATGCCGGTCGAGTTCAAGGTGCCACAAAAGATGATGGCCTTTCTGAGCATCACCCACATCAGTTCGTCGATCTTCCCCGCGTCCTCCAGAACCTTAACGAACGCGGCCGGAAGAATGATCCCTTGCTTCGGATGCCGCCAGCGCGCGAGTGCTTCTGCCCCAACGACCTGTCTCGACGCAAGCTCGACTTTGGGCTGGAAAAAAGGCTCGAACTCGTCTTGCTCCAGCCCATGAACGATCTCATCCGGTGTAAATGAGCGGCCCGCTACCGACTGGGCATGGAGCCTGGGCTCCGGCGCGGCGTGACGAATCAGTGCTGCCTCAAGTAGTTGTGCAGTGATGGGCTTGTTGATCGCACCGAGCAGATTGATGCCGTACGCTTTCGCCATTGCCTCTGCCGACGCAAGCAGCGAACTATCAAGCGCACTCGCGATTACGACAGAGCCACGGTAGCCGCTGTGGCCTGCCTTTCGCATAAATTCCAGTCCATCCATGACGGGCATTGCAAGGTCGGTAATGATAACGTCCACCGAAGTCTTAGCATTGAGAAGAACGGCTAGCGCATTCTGGCCGTCGCTCGCCCACCATACGGTTGTCGCTCCTGCCGCCTTCAGCATGCCGACGAGGCGCTCTCGCTCGAACTCACTGTCTTCAGCGACCAAAAAACTCAAGTCCGCGATTTTCAAGGGAGGTCCTCTTGCTGTTGCCGATTTGTTGCGTGGCGCGAAATCGAGCCTGTTGGCGGCCCGTAAAATCTTGCGAGATGTGTCGTGAGACGGCGAGGTGTGAAACGCCCGTTGTGCGCGACCGGTAGGTCGGCGCGAAGTGCGATGCTCAAATCGGACGCTTGGGCAAGCCTAGCTCATAAACACTGAGCGTGTCTGTCAGGAGAGTATGACAGTCTGCGTCCGCACGACGCGTTGGCAAAAGATCGAAACGGATGTAGGCGCGGCGCGGGAGAAACAGCGGCGGCGATCATGAGCTCCGAAATCGACAGGCCCGGTGGATTCGCGAGAAAACCGCGCAGCGCCAGTTAATGCATAGCTGTCGATCGGGCTGATCGGTAAGATGCGCGTGGGGTGTCGCCATGTTAGAGCGACATCCTCCCCAGATGAAGTTAGCCCGGCGCGCAACGCTGGGTTTTTTTTCGCCCTACACCCACTGCGTGTCAGCACACGCGGCCTTAGTCCAGATCGCCCCGCCCGAACCGACCGCTTTTGTTACGCTCTGGACGGAGCAGATCAACTTCTAATAAATTACCGCGTCATTTTGGAGGCTCAGTTAGTGAATCGGGTGTGGCTTTTCAGGTGCGTTAATCAGAGCGGTGAGACTGTCGCCACTCATGTTTGGCAATGGCGCGTCGAGGCCCGAGACGGCACAGTATCAGTATCCCGCAGGACCTTCCATACCCTGCCTGAGTGTGTCGCCGACGCAAAGCTGGAGGGTTTCATGGGCGAAGTCGATGCAACAACGGGCACATTCATGACCCACTACTATGAGGTGGAGGTCGGAGACTTCGGCGACATTGTCTTGCGACCACGGGCGCAGCCTAACGATTAAGCGGCTCCGTGCTACGCTACAGGCGCAGATGGGCGGGTGTAAATTACTGGCCTGAGGATCTTCGGCGATGAACAGACCCGAGCGACGAAAAGAGCAACGCGTTCCACTGAGCCGCCGGGCGCAACTCATCAGTGACGCCGGGATACGGCAATGTCTGCTGCAGAACATTAGCAGCAAGGGATTCCTGATTCTCACGAACGAGCGCTATACCTCCGGGGAGGTGCTTGAACTTGCGTGTGAGCTTTACCCTCAGCAGGTGATGAGCTGCAAGATTGAGGTGCGACACGTAGACGACACCTGTATAGGGACGCTGATCGTCGACATCAGCCCTCAGGCTGCCTTGCTACTGGGCAGGTTTCTCCAGGAACATCCTTCGCAGAAGCTCAAAGGCGGACGGCAGCCGGCTGGCGACGATCTCGATTTCACAAAGGACAGCTAGGCATGTCTGCAAGCGCCTCGTTTCGGCAAGCATCGCATTCCCTCGGATAGATCCGCAACCTTGCTCCGCAGTCGGGTCGTCGCTGGAGAGACTCAACGAGGCGCTGAGTGAAAGGAGCCCGTGTCTTTGCTGCTAAGCGGTAGCGCATCAGGCATGACGCGGTGGCTTCTCGTCCGGGCCACCGTGTCGGACTTCAAAGTGATGTATGCGGAACACGCGAAACATGGCGGGCAGCAAGCCGATTGCTGCAACGAGCGCCAGTGCCCCGAGTAACAGTCGCAGGGTAGTCTCGTCAAGATCCATGCGCCATTGTGCTCCCACCATTTACTCAAATCAAGGCAGACAAAGTCCCCCGGAGGCCTGCCGTTAGGTGACAGTCGCTACTGCAACAGCGTGACTCACAGACACATGCAGACGCCTGACGCGGGACGACGGCGAGCTTCGCACCGAGAACTAAGATCGAGAGCGCAGGGGCTGACTAGCGAAAAGGCCGCTCCGTCTAGTCTCTGTAGGGCACGAACCCATACTTCAACTGCAAATCGATAAGTGTCGGTGACAACGCGTAATCGATGAATTGCTTCTGTAAGCCTTCCGGCGCTTTACGGCTTATCAATGCCAGCGGGCGGGTCAGCGCGTAAAGATGGTTTTCTACTGTCCTGCTCGTCGCAGGAAATCCATTGTACGCAATCAGCTTGATCGGCGCACCGGCACGTGCGCTGCGCTCCACCACCCCAATGGACCCCACGGCGAGGCCATTCGGCTTCTTCGATACAAATGCGATCGCGTCTTCTGTCGTAATGATCGGTGTATGTGGCGCGAGTTGCGCATGCTGCAGCTTTAAGTGTTGAGCAAAGATCTCCGATGAGCCTCCCCCTTCGGGGCCTAAGGCGAGCACCAAAGGCGCGTCGGGGCCCCCGAGAGCCTTCCAGTTGGTTATCTTGCCGGTCAGAATGTCGGAGAGCGTGTTGCTATCAAGGGCCCTAAGGTTGTTCTGAGCGTTCACGATGACTGCTATCCCATCACGCGCGATGGGGAACCTGAAAAGATCTCTTCCACGATCGCCGAGACTGAGCGCCACCATCCCGATATCGGAAGCCCCGGATCGCAGATCAGCGAGGCCTCTAGCAGTGCCGCCCCCTCGGACCTCGATCTTGACTCCGGGGTGAGACTCCTCGAAACGGCGAGCAATCTCACTCACAAGCGGAACAAGGCTAGCCGCCCCCGTTATCCTGAGCTTACCGTTAGACGCCGCCTGATTCGGCGTGTTTTCCCCGCCATAGGACGGTGGCGCCAGGACGATTGCCAATAGAGCAAAGGCTGCTACTTGCAAGCGGCGGTAAAAATAATGAGCGCTCATGATAGTGGACCGCGAGAACGACCTACGGAATGCCAGCGGGCAATATAACTTCTGAACCTAATTTGCGCTGTGATGCTGAGCACGGCAAAGCCACAATTCGTCACGATCTTGCGGATCGGGGAGCATATCGCTGCACCTGCCGAGCTGAGGGATCCGACTCGATTTCTCGGGTTTAGAACTCACCGCGCGTACTTTCGAGCCTTTGCTCAAGCGTGCCCGTGTGGAGCTCGAAGAGATTATTGTCGAAGTCGTATCAACGATAAACGCGAAGATCTACTCAAAAGCGCATGCCTGAGTCATGCCGCCAGGTGGAAGGCTTGTTGCTCGGCCAGATTGGAGCCCCACGCAGCCACAGGGCCGCACATACGTTGTTTACAGAGCGGCGCTCAGGCGCATCTCGTCTGAGATTTTGCGGTACAGATACTGACCGTCCTTCGGATCTCCAAGAAAGCGACCGTTCTCCACTCTCACTTTGCCGCGCAGAATGGTCATCGAGGGCCAAGCATGGACCTCGTGTCCCTCCCACGGCGAGTAGTCGGTTTCGTGCAGCATCTCTTTGCTCAACGTCACCTTTCTGGAGGTGTCAAGAATGGTGATGTCTGCGTCGCTGTTGACCGCGAGCACGCCCTTGCGCGGATAAAGACCCATGATCTTCGCAGCGTTGGTCGAAGTCAGATCAACGAATTTTGCGAGCGGGTAACCGCGCCGCTCCACCATCTCCGTGTACATCAGCGCAAGGCGTGGCTCGACGCCGGAATTACCGCCTGTCGTGTCGTCGATGCGCTTGCCCTGCAACTTGATCGCAAGCGTGCAGCAGACTTCGTCTGTGGCCACGGTATGGATGACGCCGTCCGCGGCCCCTGTCCACAGCGCTGCCTGGTCCTCTGTCGACTTCAGCGACGGGTAAGTATGATAGATCTGCCCGTTCGGCCGCTTATAGTCTTCGGCGGTGTACATGAGGTACTGGTGCAGGGTTTCTCCATACACCGTGGTTCCGCGTGCCCGCGCTTCCCGGATCGCCTCGACGCCGCTTGCGGCGCTCACATGCATGAAGTAAAGCGCCATGCCCGGCACATTTTCGGCGAGGCGGATGACGCGGCGGAACGACAGGTCCTCCGAGAGCGCGTTGTGCACCTCGGCGAGATTCTCGAAACCAACCCGTCCCTCACGAAAAAGCCGATCGTACATGTGCATCACGATGTCATTGTCCTCACCGTGCATTACGCACATCCCGCCCTCCCGCGCCACTACCTGGAACACTTCCCAGATGTCGCCGAAGTCCACCATCCTTCCGGTTCTGATCGGTCTCACGTTCGTAGTGAATATCTTCACTGTCGGATAGCCGGCGCGTATGGCTTCTCCGATCTCGCCGAAGATCTCCGGAGACAGCCTGCCTTCTACCAAAATGTGATAACTGTAGTCGCAGTAGCACTGGCCGATCCATTCCTGGTCACGTCGCTTCAGTGTTTCAGGAACGCTAATGCCCTGCTTGCACTGCGCGAAGTCGATGAGTGTCGTCGTGCCGCCGTAAAGCGCGGCTCGGCTTACGACCGAAGGCGGCGCCGACAGACCGGGCGTGCCGTCCGGCCCCGCCGGCACGGGCCACGAGCAGTGGACGTGTGGATCGATGCCGCCCGGCATCACGATACTGTCGCCTGCGTCAATCAGGCGCTGCGTCGCCTGCCGGGCGAAGGTACCGGCACACGCGACTGCGACGATCGTCTCGCCTTCGATAGCGAGGTCGAAAGCGCCGACACCTTGCGGCGTCACGACCTGCCTTCCGCGAATCACCAAATCAAGCATTTTCCATATGTCCTAAAGCAACAGCACCTGCGCTGAATTTCCCCACCCCGTTCCAACCCTCAGTCCTCGGCCCGGATACCCGTGGCTTTGACAACCTTGGCCCACTTCGCGACTTCGTCGCGGATGTACGGTCCGAATTGCTCCGGCGTGGTACCGATCGGTTCGAAGCCGGCGGCACTGAGACGCTCCCTGACATCCGGCGCGTTGAGCAGCTTGACAGATTCGGCGTGCAACCGCGCGATGAGGTCACTCGGTGTTCCCGCCGGCACCAGAAGACCGTACCAGATGATGATCTCGTATCCGGGAAGACCGGATTCGCTGATCGTCGGCAAGTCCGGAATCGACGGAGCGCGCTGTGCGCTCGTCACAGCCACGCCGCGCAGCTTGCCGCTCTTGAGCTGGGGGATTGCCGTGGGAGTCGTCGGAAATCCGAGCTGCACCTGACCACCCATGATCGCAACTACGGACGCGCTGCCGCCGTTGTACGGAATGTGCGTCATCTTGATTCGGGCCATGGTGTCGAAGAGCTCCGCGGCGAGATGAGGTGAGCTGCCGACACCGGCCGAGCTGTAGTCGAGCTGCCCGGGCCGAGTCTTCGCCAGCGCGATCAGCTCCCTCACCGATTTGACGGGCAGGGACGGATGGACCACGAGAACGTGCGGATGGCTCGCGAGTAGCGACACTGGCGCGAAGTCCTTTACGATGTCGTAGCCGAGCCTCGGATAGAAGCTGGCGTTTACGGCGTGCGACATGTTGGTCAATAGCAGCGTATAACCATCTGGCGCTGATCTCGCCGCAAACTCGGCGCCGAGGTTCGAGTTCGCGCCGGGCCGGTTGTCCGGGATCACGGGCTGCCCGAGCGCTTCGGCGAGTTTTTGGCCAACGATCCGGCCCAGGAAGTCGGTGCCGCCGCCTGGCGGATAGGGCAGGATAATACGCAAGGGTTTGGTCGGCCATTGGGCCTGCGCGGACGGCTTTTGCACCTGAGCTGAAGCGGTCTCGGCACATACGACGGCGCAGACGATCAGACAGGAATAATGGATCGCTCTTATCACGTGGCCCCCTAACGGTCTGTCACTGAGTGCCGCGTCTCACCCGGCACAGCAAAATTCGAAACGGATCGGCACGTCAATGCCGACCCGATAAGCTTATCAAACTGCTGCGGTCTACCCCGCCTGCTGGTCTCTATGGCGTGTTGCTAACACGCGAGGAAAGTGCTTTGGCTGGATGCCAACGTAATCTTCGCAGGCGGCAACGTATTTCCTCAGGAACCCGGAGTAGCGGGCAGGCGGTCGCGTTGGCCTGCAATTGCAATGTGCGCGCAGATCCGAGAACGGGAATCTGGGAGCTGAGTGAACAACCTGAGAGAGGACGCCCCTTCGAGCTGAGCACCGAGATTAAGAGAGGGGATGGCGGCCGCTAACGCCGACTACCCACGACCTCACCGGAGCTCAACGTCGTCTCCAGCGCCGATGCAACCGATCCGGTGCCTGTGCCGACATCGAGAACGCGATCACCCTGCTTCACACCGGCGAAAGCGATGTAAGCAGGTGCCATCTGACGACGCCACCGACCCATGAAACGCTCGTAGTCCGCGGTCGCGACTAAAAAACTATCGCGCTTTCTGGAAGGCGCTGCCCGTGCTTCACTGCATCAGCTAAGCACTCGGCGCGAGTCTCGAATGAGCGTTGAGAATGCTGCACGACAGCGGCCACAACATCCACACCTTCCCAGTGCCAGCGGCCGTTAGCATCTACATAGATGTGACACGCCACGCACTCTGCTGGGACCTCGCCCCTATGTGACAAATCCATCTAAGCTAAATCCGACTCGCCCCGGGGACAGAGCGGCCTTTCTTCTGATCGCACCACTTCAGGTATGACTCCGTGTGTGCTCGTCCGGGTTACCTTGTCGGACTTCAAAGTGATGTACGCGGAACACGCGAATCAGGGCGGGCAGCAAGCCGATTGCTGCAGCGAGCACCAGTACTCCGAGCAAGAATCGGAGGGTAGTCTCATCCAGATGCATATTGTCCTCCTGCCATTCGCTTACATCAGCACGCGGCACCACTGTGCCGCGACGCAACAGAACAGCACGTTAGCCTAGGGCCGACCGGTTCTACTGCTACTCCTTTGGATGCACCACACTGCCCAATGTTCCCCCATTTTGCGCTCTGAACCTTTGAACGCCGAGCACCGAATGCGTTGGGTTACCTACCGCTAGATTCTGATGGGTGGCGCTGAGAGGTCTATGGCCACGAGCGCTGAGCCATTGCGTGAGCAGTTGCCACAATTGTTCCTTCGTTGGGCACCTGTCGAGATTGGCTTCCAGTGCGGCCACCGCGTCGGTTCCGATCATCGTCGCAGCGCCTGAGCGGTTGTCCACCCGGCGGCGACGGCGTTTCGCAGGCGAAAAGCGAGGCGGGGCGATGCAGTTCGGCCCCAGGGTCGTAGGCCGCTTGTAGATCGGCGCCGACTGAAGTGAGGGGTCCGGTAGTCTGCGTTCGATGAGCCGATTGGCTATATGCGGGGGTAGGCGCACGAATATTGCAGTAGGGCGTAGCTGACTGAAAGGTCGCTACCCAGGCGGCGCACCGCCGAGGTCAGCGGCTCCAAGGCAGCCGCGTTGACCAGCTGCGCGGTCGTCGGTCCCGCCGCACCGCGAGCATGCCCAACGATTTGATCCAGCGCGATACCGGCATTGAAGGCCACGCCAACAATCGCGATACTGCGGACGGATGTTCGCTACGACAATCTCCATAGTTGGTTTATTCGAGCGGAATTTTTGCGTCGGCGACGATCTTCCGATACTTCGGGACTTCGCGCGCAATGACCGCAGCAAATTGCTCCGGCGTGCTGGCGACGACGTCAAAGCCTTGTGTGATGAAGCGGTCCCTGACTTGTGGAATCTCAACGATAGCGGCGATGTGCCGCTGCAAGGCCCTCACCGTTTTTTCAGGCGTACGCACGGGAGCAAACAGACCGTGCCAGATCTCGAAGTCGTACCCGTCCACGCCTGACTCTGCGATCGTTGGTACATTCGGAAGCAGAGCCATCCGTTTTGCGCCGGTGACGCCGAGCGCTTTCATTTTTCCTGCACTGACATGCGCTGCCACGGCGGTTGGCGTAAGCAGGGACACGTCTACTTCGCCGGATAAAACTGCGAATTCCGTCGGGGCACTTCCCTTGTACGGTACGTTATTCAAAGCAATCTGTGTCTGCGCTTTGAGCGCTTCGCCTGCGAGCTGGCCCGTAGCGCCGGGGATGCCGATGTTCAGTTTGGACGGCGTCTTGCGCGCGAGCGCGACGAACTCGCTGAATGAGCTTGCCGCTACCTTTGGATGAGCGACAAGTACTAGGCCACTGGACGCAACAAGCGTCACCGCCACGAAATCGCGCTCTGGATCGTAGGGCAGCTTCCGGTACAACGCAGCGTTGATGGCGTGCGTGCCGCTGTTGCCCATCATCAGCGTAGAACCATTCGGAGTGGCTTTCGATGTCAGCTCAGCGGCGACTATGCCATTCACGCTCGGGCGGTTGTCGATGATGACATTCTGGCCCAGCGCTTCGCTGAGCTTCGGTGCCACGATGCGAGCAGCAAAATCGGTCGGCCCCGCGGCTGGAGAGGGAATGATGATCCGCGTGGGCGTTCTGTTCTGCGCAGGCGATGACGCGGTATACGACAGGCAAGTGAAGACTACGGCTACTACTGCAAGGTGGCTCATGCGACTCTCCTTTCGAATCGGAGGTCATGGTTTACGCTGCGAAGTCATGTTGACAGCGTCGGATCATTGCCGCAATCATCCAAATTTCATTACCTCATGAAAAACTGTCATGAGCTTGGGCCTGCGAGACATTGAGTACTTCGTAGCTGTAGCCGAGCATGGCAACCTACGACGAGCCGCAGAAGCACTCGGTTTGAGCCAGCCGGCGCTTAGCAAAAGCCTGCGGCGCATGGAAGAGTCCATGCATACGAAGCTGGTCCGCAAAATACCGAAAGGCATCGAGCTCACTGCGGTCGGCTCCGCATTTCTGGGTCACGTGCGGCGCATACGGTTGTGTCTCGAAGATGTGGAACATGAAGTCACGGACCTCACGCAAGGCCGTGCGGGACATCTGCGCCTCGGCTGTGGTCCCGACATGATCGAGTTGTTCGTACAGTCAGCCTGCACCCGGCTATTGGACAGTGCACCGAAGGTGACGCTCTCGGTCACGATGGCTCAGAACGACACGCTGTTTCCGGCCGTCAGAAACGGCGAATACGATCTGATTCTGAGCGGCCTGCCTTCAGCCGCCTATCCTGATCTTGTCCACGAACAACTGCTTGACGATCCATTCGTTGTTTACGCGGCAGCAACGCATCCCTTGGTGAGACGTAAACGCATAACGCTCGCCGATCTGGTCGGCCAGGAATGGGTACTCTCCATGCCGAGTGCGCTGTCGACGTCACGCTGGGCGCAGACTTTCGCAAGCAGCGGTTTGCAGGCGCCGAAGGTGACCACGACTACGAATTCACACGCACTCATGCTGCATATGGTCGCGTCGTCCGAGAGGCTCGGCTTCATGCCGCGATGGTATGTTCGCCGTGGCGGCTCGAAAGTGCGTTTGGCGGAGCTCCCGATAACGCACCCGGATTGGTCGCGCCTGGGCGGCATCAGCTATCGCAAAGACGCCTACCTATCGCCCGCCGCGCTTCGATTCATTGAGCTCGTAAAAACAATTGCTGAGCGAATCAGTTCGCATTGACCCATCGCTTACACTTCCGGTGCCTGTGGGTGGGACTGGCGCCTTCTGGCCGCTTGCAGCCCTGGGCACAGACATGCGTTCTTCGTGTCACACGTGCAATGGCGACCTTCGAGCTGAGCACCGAGAGCCGAGAATCGAGCGCGGGCCACTGAGAGGTGTGTCGTAACTCGGCGGATGATCAACAAGAGGACTGTTTACGCCCCGCAAGGGCGGCAGCGCCCACTCTTCAACTAGAGATGCATGGTTGACTCGTATTACCTATTGCGTTCCTGACCTCGTTCCTCACCTTTCTCCCGGCCTTTCTCCTGAGCTTGCTCCCGCCTTGGCTCCTGCGAAGGCCCCTTACCTTGCGGAATAGTTTCCTGTCTTGACCTCGGTGGCTGCTGGTCACGGTCGGCTCCCCTCTGCGGTGGCTGCTGCCTCTGATCTTCTACTGACGGGCCTCTCTGCTCACGTGGGGCTGGAGGTGGGGCTGCCCTCTGAACGTCTTCGCCTGCTCTCTGCGGCGGCGGTGAACGTGGAATTGATGGACTGCCCTGCTGGAGCGGCGGTGGTGAGTTGGAACGCTGCATATCCTGCTGCCTAGGACTTCTATCCTGAGGCGCCTGCTGAGGGGGCGTGGATGCTCTTTGCGCTCCCTGCTCCTGATAGTGCTGCCGCACTACGGCGTCACGCGGCTGGTAGTGGTAATTCTGGTTGCGAAGCGCCTGCTGCTGCTCGACTCTAGGATATCGATCCCCTGAATACTGCCGCTGGTAGACAGGCAGCGGGGCGGGCGCTGGAGCGGATTTGCGATTCCACTTGTCCCATCCGCGTCGACGTTGCTCCCATTCACGGCCCCAGTGCTCACTCCATCGCGGTGGCGTATCCGACCGCCACCCGCGAAAGTATGGAGGGGGATTCCGGTAGTAGCGCACGGGGATTCGCAGGATGAACAGCGGCACAACCTCTGGGGCCACAACCTGCCACGGACCGTTGTACCAGGTACTCGCGTACCAGTTATCCCGTTGGTATACCCAGTACATGCCATCGTAAAAGAAAAAATTCGAATCCAGGCGCGGAGCGTAATAGACCGGGTAGCCCGGCACCGGGACCAGCTCCGGGAACAATGATAGGTTGATCCCGATGCTCGCGCCGGGAAGCCCGATACCGATGCTCACCTGGGCAACGGCCGAGGGCACCCAGCAAAACAGCATCGATAGCACAACGAGTCCGTAGCGCATTTTCTGTCCTCTGGTTCAATCACTCGGGGAGTGTCGTCAGCGGAAACTAACACCTACTGATGGTCTCGTGAATTGATCTTTTTAACGAGACCTGATGCGTGGCCAGCCGCGGTGACTTCAACAACATATACTTTTTTCTTCGGCGGGCGAATCGCAACAAAATCCGGATAGCTCCAGCCGCCGTCGATGCAGAATTGCGGCGCCACGAACGTTTCTCCGTTCGCCACGAGGAGTTGCATTACCACTTCTTCACCTTTACACAGCCTGGACCCAAAGCGGACGGTCAGGATGACCCGTGTTAGCGAGAACGGCTAGGCGGATGTCTTCAGAGCAACATGTGCGTATCTCCCGCGCCGCGCCGCGATTTGTCGAATGCTCAAGCTACGGGCGCAAGCCACGGTGTGCAATGAGCGCTTTCTCGCCGGAGCAAGCCCGTGTGGCACCAGCTCCGCTATCCAGCAGCGTCTGGGCAGCGCTCGCAGTGAGGCTGGAGCGTTCGGCGCACACGCGCAATCACTCGGGCCTAATGCCCGATTTCCTGATCACCTCCGCCATGCGTGCGACGTCTGCCTTCACGACCTGCATGAATGGCTCCGACGGCACGCCGTAAATCTCGAAGCCGAGCGCCCCGAGCTTGGCAGCCACGTCTGGCGCCCGAACGGCCTTGACGGCCTCACCGCTGAGATGCGCAACGATGTCCGGCGGCGTGCCGGCGGGCGCGAAGAGCCCTGCCCACGTCGCGAAGCGTAGCGGTACACCTTGTTCTTTGATCGTCGGAACGGTCGGCAGCGATGAGAGGCGCTGGTCTCCGGCTATGCCTAATCCCCTCAGCCGGTTGTCCCTGATGTGCTCCACGACTATCGGCACACCAGCAAACGCAACGGGAATCTGGCCGGCAACGACGTCCAGTGCGGCCTGCGGCGCGCCTTTGTATGGCACATGCGTGAGCCGCGTTGCGGTGAGGGTCATGAACATCTCCATGACGAGGTGCTGTGCGCTACCGTTTCCGCCGGAAGCGTAGTCAATTTTCCCGGGCTCGGCCTTCGCCAGTGCGATCAGTTGCCGGACGGAGGTCGCCGGGACAGAAGGATGTGCGATCAGCGCGAATGGGATACCGGCCATCTGTGAGATCGGCAGGAAATCCCGAAGCGGATTGAAAGGTGATTTCGTCTGCAAGCTCGGCAAGACCGCGATGACAGCATCGTTTGCGGCGAGCAATGTGTAGCCGTCTGCCGCTGCGCGTGCGACGCGTTCGGCGCCGATCGCACCTGCCGCACCGGGTTGAGCTTCGATAACGAACGATTGTCCCATCGCGGAGGAAAGTTTCTGCGCGACGAGCCGGGTGACAACCTCTACCGAGTTGCCTGGGCCGAGCGGAATGACAACACGTACAGGTTTCGCAGGATATTGCGAGTGCGCGTAAAGCGGGGCACCGATCAAAGCGATACATGCGACGAACGCAAGACGAGAGCTTTTCATGCAACACCTCCGCGACCTGTCACGACGTTAATTTCCTCGGGAAACGCGATGGCGTCGCCGTCGATGTAGCGCGCGAGCTCCCGTGTTACGTGGTCGCTCACCGCAGCGCGTGTGACGCTGTCGAGCGCGCGGATGTTTGAAGCGACCGGTGTCGCAGCGAGGTGGCCGAGCACGAAATCCTCAGGCAGCGGCAAGCGCACGATCATGCGCTCCACGCGCAGCTTCACCGCCGCAAAGCCGGCGTCGACGAACAGGGCGGTGAGTTCGTCTCCGGTCGGTGCATCGCGTGACGCGCAGAAACGCGAGGCAATTTCGGCGCCGACGTGTTGCCTGAGCGCGTCACCCACCGCGGAATTGTAGATGCCGCTGGAGCGCCAGACGCTGACTGCCACGCGGCCCCCTGGCACAAGCACGCGCTGTATCTCCCGCAGCGCTGCGGGTTTGTCGGGAAAAAACTGCACGCCCTGCTGACAGAGCACAACATCGAAGCTGTGGCTCTGCAGGCCGGTGTCGAGCGCGCTCCGCTCGACCCATTCCAGCGGCCCGCCGGACGGCGCGGGCAGCGACCGGGCAACGGAGAGCATGCCGGCGTTCAGGTCAAGACCTGTTACGCGCCCCGATGCCCCGACTTCTTTCGCGGCAAGCCTCGCAACGGCCCCCGTGCCGCACGCGAGATCGAGCACACGCTCGCCTGCACGTACGCCTGCGATAGCGATGAGGCCGGACGCCCACGGACCGAGGATGTAGCGCGCGGCATATCGCTCGTAGAGCTCAGCCGCATTGCCCTCGATGTGCCACTGCTCGTTGCGTGTCATCGCCGCGGCGCCCCCATTTTTTTGGATATGTTCGCGGCCGCCGCTTTGACGGCCGCGATCTGCGCGCTGGACGGACTAGCGGCGATGTGCTGAACCGAGCCGACCATAGCGATCGCCCCGGCATAGTTGCCGTGATGGTCGAAGATCGGCGCGGCGAGACCATTTACTCCCGTCATTACCTCATTGGGCGCGGTCGCCCAGCCGCGCTTTCGCACCTGTGCGATGGCACGCTCGAGGCCCGCCTTCGACGAGATTGTTTGTGGTGTCCACGCCTTGAGCGGCTTCCTGAGGCAGCGTTCGACGAGGCCTGAAGAACCGAATGCGAGCGCGACTTTGCCGTGCGCACTTGCATGCAGGTCTAGCACGGTCCCCGGGCGGGTCCCGAACTCTACGAGCGCGTGGCCATGCAGGAGTTCCAGCACGACGACCTGATCATCGGCGAGCGTCGACAATGTGACGGCGTGCGCGACTTTGTCGCGAAGTTGCGCCATGTCGTCGCGCGCAGCGGCGACGATGTCGAAACGCTCGCGCAGGCGCTCGCCAAGGATAAAGAGCTTGATGCCGGCTTCATAGCGGCGCGTGAGGACATCCTGTCGAACGAACCTTCGGCGCATCAGGGCCTGCAGGTGCCGAAAGATTTTCGTCTTCGACGTGCCGTACTCGCGCGCAAGCTCGGAAATGCCGATCGGCTGGCCGGCGCCAGCGAGGCGCTCGAGCAGACGCAGCGACAAGTCGACGGTCTCCGTGGCGGCCGCCGAGCCACCTTCCGCCGCGGCCTGTTGTTTCACTATTCGTAACATTGTTGTGAATACCGTAACGCCGGACAGGCACGATGTCAACAGCGCGCCTGACGGACGCATTCTCGAAGACAGCGCAAAGGTACAAGTGTAGTGAGCCGTGCACCGTGCCAGGATGACGGCGCTCTTGTGTCAGCGGATGCTCGGTCTCTCAGTAAGCGCCGCATTCGTTGCCGTCGATCAGATCGGCATGGCCTGCACGATACCGCTTGCACCTGCGCGTGCAAAGGTCGCGGCCTGCGGCTGGAGAGCTGCTCTAACGCTTTCGATTGCGCATCCGGCGACACGCCACGTCGGTCGAGCATCGCCGCCCTCGGCAATCAGGATCGTGGCCTCTAGTTACTTCATTTGGGCACCCCTGGGACGCGACGCGGCGCCACTTCGCGATCCTGCCGTATGCTCGACGCGAGGCGGACTGCGATACCCCCTTCGCTGACCCGCTAAGCGCAAGCTCGCGAAAGACCGCTTCTAACCGTTTGCAGCCCTCCTACGCGCTTCGATTGAAACATCAGTCGCTGACGCGTGTACGGCGTACTTCGAGCTGAGCACCGAGGACCGGGGCCAAGAACGGGCACCCGGCTAGTGTTAAACCGAACGGCTCCGAGCGAGCTAAAGCGGCATTTCGATGAATAACGATCGTAAGGACTCGAGTGCAGGGCGCAGCAGGCCCAATGCTCGAGCTGTTCGGCAATCGCCAGTTCAGGAATACAATCACCGGCAGCTTCGCGGCGAAATTATGCGCTAACGAGGCCGCGTGCCGCAGCGGCTCGACCACCAAGTATTTCGTCCGACTTTTCCGGAGAATGACATGCTCAGAACAATTCGAATGGCACTGGCGGGTTTGATTCTGGCCGCGGCGTGTGCGACAGCCACGGCGCAGACCATGGCCATGCGAGGGACGATTGAGAAGGCTGACGGCAATGTGCTTACGTTGAAATCCAGCGACGGCGCCGTGGTCAAGCTGACGCTTACCGAGAATGCGATGATCGTCGCCGTCGTGAAAGCCTCGATGGCGGACATCAAGCAAGGAACCTTCCTCGGCAGCGCGGCAATGCCGCTGCCGGACGGCAGTCAGAAGGCTTTGGAGGTGCACATCTTCGCGGAGCAGATGCGCGGCACTGGAGAAGGTCACCGGCCTTATGCGCCCGTGCCGAACGGCACCATGACAAACGGCGCGGTCTCGGACGCGACGGTAGCCGGCGTCGATGGCTCTACGATCTTGGTCAAATATAACGGCGGCGAGAAGAAGATCGTTGTTCCGCCAAACACTCCGATCGTCCGTTACGAGATCGGCGGCAAGGCCGATCTGAAGCCGGGCGCGCGAGTCACCGTGAACGCAGCAACTAAGAAGCCGGACGGAACGCTGGAGGCAGCTCGCATCAACGTGGTTCGCGATAGCGCCGCGCCGTAGTAGTGCGCGCGATGGATCGGTGCGCCACAAGTAATGAACTGGTGAACATCCCTGCGCGGGTTTCAGGAGAGTGAAGAGCGCCGCGAGACTTGGGTTCATGTGATCAAGCCAAAGCATGGGGGCCATCAGCAGGGCGTGTATGCGTTCTATCTGAGCCTCGCATCGTTGACTCTTTGCCTCTGAAGTTCCGGTTCTGGGCCGAAAGCGGCACGATTAAAGCGGCGAGCGCACCGCTGCTGCGTCAGCGTGAGCGCAGAGCCCGGCCGCCCTTCCTTGGACGCTTCACGTAAGCGGACTGACGGCCATGTGTGCGACCAAACCAATCGGGCTTAGGCACGCGCGTGAGGCTGCTGGCGGCGCCCGGCGTGCGCTCACTCTGTAGTTCCACGAACACCTCAGTGAGGAAGTCCAGAAACGCCCGCACGAGCTTCGACTGCCGCTGATTGCGGCGGTAGAGCGCGTATATGGTCGGCGCTTCCGCTGCTTCCCAATCCGTCAGCACGGGCACCAGCAGTCCGGAAGCCAACGAGCGGCTTGCTGTCAGATCTGCAAGCCGCATGACGCCGGCTCCAGCACACGCTGCCTCGTCGAGCCACGGCCGGTCATCGCTCGCCAGTCGGCTTTTCACGTCCACTGTGCGCCGCTCGCCATCTTTCTCGAAGATCCAGCGGTCGAGCAGTATTTCGGACGAGCTGCGGAAAAGAAGACAATGATGGTTGCTCAGATCGTCGGGTTCACGCGGGCGCCCATTGGTCAGCCAGTATTCCGGTGAGGCGCACACCACATAGCTCGTCTGTGCTAATGGCCGCGCGATCAGATCACGCTCCGAGGGCCACCCCATGAGTACTGCAATGTCGAGCTGCGCCTCATCGATATCCGTTGCCGTTCGCGCAGCTTTGGCGACGACGTCCACGTCCGGACAGCGCGCAAGGAAGCGCGAAATCCGCGGCATCACGCAGTTCTGCGCGACAGCCGCCCGCATACCTACAGTCAATGTTCCCCGCAGCTTGGCTCCCGGGGAAGCGAGGCTTTGCTCGAGATCGGCCAGCTCGACCGTAATTCTGCGCGACGCTTCGTAATAGCGCGCGCCGTCCGCGGTCAACGAAAGTCCGCGCGCGGTGCGATGGAAAAGGACTATGCCGAGGGTGCGCTCCAGGACACGAACCAGCTGCGCGACTGCGGGCGTGCTGACATCGAGCGACTTCGCCGCCGCAGCGAAACTACCGGCTTCGACGGAACGAACCATGTATTGAATGGCGCGCAGCTTGTCCATCCGTCCTCCTGCTCCAGCGGCGAGTAAATCAAAAGTTTATGCGAAATGAACCGCGCGCGCCTTTGTGCGGTTCTCGAGCGCGCAGATACTGATCGACAGATTCTCCAATCACCGGAGGCAGGAAAATGGTAAGAATGCTTGTTTTGATGCTGTGCACGGGCGGAACGGCGATCGCGGCGGACGTGGCGTCGTCGAGAAGCTATCCCGAGAAACCGATCCGCCTCGTCGTCCCCCGCCCGCCCGGTAGTCAGGTTGACACGGTTGCGCGACTGTTCGGTCAAAAGCTTGGGGAGGCCCTGGGCAAGGCGATCGTCGTGGATAACGCTTCTGGAGCGGCTGGCAACATCGCCGCAGACCGCGTAGCGAAAGCGGCCCCGGATGGTTACACGCTGGGCCTGCTGGATGAGTCGCAAATACTGATCAATCCGAACCTCTACAGGCTCGGATATGACCCATCGAAGGATTTCACGCCGGTGTCGCTCGTCACGTTGTCGTCGAACATCCTCGTGGTACACAACGGCGTGCCGGCGAAGAGCGTGAGCGACCTTGTCGCGTTGGCTAAGGCGCAGCCTGGGGTGCTCAACTTCGCCTCCGGCGGTAGCGGCAGCTCTCCGCACATGGCAGCGGAGCTGTTCAAGTCCACTGCCGGGATCGACGTCGTGCACATCCCCTACAAGGGTGTCGTCGTAGCCATTCCCGACCTGCTAGCGGCGCGCGTATCGATGATGTTCAGTCCAATATCGCTGGTCCTGCCGCTCGCGCGCGCAGGGAAGCTGCGGGCTCTCGCTGTGACGTCTCCGAAGCGCTCGGCGGCAGTTCCGGAGTTGCCCACCATCGCCGAGTCTTATCCGGGCTTCGAGTACATCAGCTGGTACGGGCTTCTCGCGCCGGCAAAAACGCCAGCGGCTGTCGTAGGCCGGCTGAACGCTGAAACCGTAAGGGCACTCGCGGCACCTGACTTGACTGCGAGGCTGATCGATGTCGGTCTCGAACGAACCAGTAGCTCGGCCGAAGAGTTCGCCGCGCTCATCAAATCTGACATTCCAAAGTGGGCGAGGATCGTCAAGGCTGCGAGCCTCAAGCCGGAGTGAAGGGTTGCTGTGGAGCTTGGCGTCAGGGCGGTTCAGCCGCCACAGCGCCTGCGCAATGCCGGGACTACGTCATCGCCGATCGCGCGCCGGGTATCTCTGTCCTGCCGCGTGCTCTTATCGAGATCCCTGAGGGCGACGGCAGCAAGCACGCGGCGGCAATGACTGCTTCTGGCGTGCGCCGTGATAAGGCGGCGCTTTCCAGTGGGTGCAAGCCCCACCCGGCAACCCGCTCCAGCCGGAAGCAACCGGAGCAACTATGGAGGCGACGAAATGGTTGAAGCCTTCGGTT
>JAQGNH010000358.1 GCA_028291945.1 Betaproteobacteria bacterium | reverse complement strand
CGACCGGAGGCATCGGCGAAGCATTTGCTCGCGCGTTCGCGAACGAGGGCTGCAACGTGGTGATCAACGGGTTTGGAGAGGCGCAGGCCATAGAGACTCTGCGTTCATCACTTGAAACGAAAGGTGCAAAGGTCGTCTATCACCCGGCGGACGTGGGTAAACCGGATCAGGTTGCAGCGATGATCGTGGAGGCGCAGACGCGCTTCGGCGGAATCGACATCCTCGTGAACAACGCGGTGACACGCCATTACGCAGCGATCGAAGAGTTCCCGGTGGACAAATGGGAGCTCGCGCTGGCCGTGAACCTGTCTGCCGCATTCCACACGATCAGACTTGCGCTTCCGGGCATGAAGAAACGCAACTGGGGACGCATCATCAACATGGCATCGATACACGCGACCTCCGTCGTGCGAGACCGTATCGATTACGTGACGACGAAACACGCGATCGTGGGGATTACGCGCGCAGTCGCGCTCGAAACGGCACAAACTGGCATCACCTGTAACGCGATTTCTCCCGGCTGGGTGCTGACGCCGCACGCTGAACGTCAGATCGCGCGCAAGATGCAGGACGCGGATTGCACGCGAGACGATGCAATACGCGAATTGCTCGAGGTGCGTCAGCCGAGCCGACGTCCCGTTCTGCCGTCAGATGTCGCTGCGCTGGGCGTTTTCCTGTGCAGCGATGCCGCAGCAAATATAACCGGCGCAGCGCTGCCGATAGACGGCGCGTGGGCGATCAGCTGACGTTCTCGCACGCATGAACGCGCCACTCTCCTCGCTCCGCAGGCCTCTCCCGGACGGCTTTCTTGCGGCGCTGCAGACTCGGTGCGGAGCCGCTGTGACCACTACGCAGGCCACGCTGGATCATCACGGCAAAGACGAGTCGTGGCACGGAACGGCCGCGCCCGATGTGGTCGTGTATCCACAAAGCACGCAGGACGTTTCTGACATCGTCAGGCTGTGCGCAAGCCATTGCGTCCCCGTCATCGCGTTCGGCGCCGGCACCTCTCTCGAAGGCCACGTGCTCGCCATACAGGGCGGCGTGTGCATGGACATGACGCGCATGAACCGCGTGTGCGCAATCCATGTCGAGGATCTCGACGTGACCGTCGAAGCCGGTGTAACGCGGAAGCAGCTCAATCGCGAGCTCCATACGAGCGGGCTCTTCTTTCCGATCGATCCGGGCGCGGACGCTACACTCGCCGGTATGGCAGCGACCCGGGCTTCAGGCACGAACGCGGTGCGCTACGGCACGATGCGTGAGAACGTCCTCGGACTCACTGCAGTGCTCGCTGATGCCAGCATCGTGACTACCGGCGGACGCGCCAGAAAGTCTTCCGCCGGATACGACCTGACGCGGCTGCTCGTCGGGAGCGAAGGCACGCTCGGGATTATCACCGAGCTCACGGTGAAGCTCTATCCACAGCCTGAAGCCATCGCGGCTGCGGTATGCGCTTTCCCGAGTGTCGATGCCGCCGTGCGAACCGTGATCCAGACGATACAGATCGGCGTGCCGATTGCTCGCTGCGAGCTGCTGGACGCGCTCACGATCGCAGCGGTAAACCGCCACAGCAAACTGAGCTTACGCGAAGCACCGATGTTGTTCTGCGAGTTCCATGGAACGAAAGCAGGCGTCGCCGAGCAATCAAAGATGGTTCAGGACATCGCACGCGAACACGGCGGAATGGACTTCGAATGGGCCACTCTTCAGGAGGAACGCAGCCGCCTGTGGCAGGCGCGGCACGATGCGTATCCTGCGTGTCTCCAGTTGCGTCCCGGCAGTCGCGCGGTTGCAACGGACGTCTGCGTGCCAATATCGAGGCTCGCCGAGTGCATCGCGGCGACTAATGAAGACATTGCCCGCGCATCGATGCCGATCGCGCTTTTCGGCCACGTAGGCGACGGCAATTTTCATCTGGTCATCCTGGTCGACCCGGAAAACTCTGCGGACCTCGAAGAAGGTCAGGCGGTCAACACACGCGTCGTGATGCGGGCGCTCGAGATGAACGGCACCTGTACCGGCGAGCACGGCATCGGTTTTGGAAAGATGGATTTCCTCGAGATGGAGCTCGGCAGCGCATTGCCGGCGATGCGAGCGATCAAGCGCGCACTCGATCCGCAGAATATCCTCAACCCCGGCAAGGTGGTCCTGCCGGACGAACCTTGCCGGATGGCGTAGCAACTAGCTCCTCCCCCCACCCCTCCTCAACGTCAAGGAGGGGAGTAACCGACGCATAAATCATGGCTGAGTGGCTATTCACAAGGCTCTTCCGCCCTACGGCGAGGAGCGGAGAACCCGACGCAATAAGTCTGCTTGAGAGGAAATTTCTTGGAAGGTAACCACAGCGTGCTGGCCGCGGCGGCCGTTTGCTTTCTGGGCTGGACGGCGCATGCGGCGGCACAGGCTTATCCGACAAAGCCGGTGCGCGTGATCATCCCGTTCGTCGCAGGAGGACCCGCGGATTTTATTGCGCGGCTCGTGGGACCGAAGCTTTCCGAGGCGTGGGGACATCCGATCATCATCGATAACCGCGGCGGTGGAAACCAGATCATCGCGACCGAGATCGCAGCGAAGGCTCAGCCCGATGGACACACGCTGCTGCTCATCTCGGGCGGCTTCGCGGTGAACGTCAGCCTCTATCCGAAACTGCCCTACGATTCGCTGCGCGATTTCACGCCCGTGAGCCTCATTGCCACGGGCCCCAATCTCGTCGTCGTGCACCCCGCGGTGCCGGCGCGTTCGCTCGCCGAGCTCATCACCTATGCCCGCTCCAAACCGGGACAGCTCGTGTATGCATCGGCTGGAAGCGGCGCACCGAGCCATCTCGCAGTGGAACTGTTCAAAACGATGGCCAGGATCGACATGGTACACGTGCCTTACAAGGGCATGGCGCCCGGCATTACGGATCTGCTCGGTGGACAGGTCCAGCTCGCGTTCCCCACCATCAGCGCCGGCATCACACACGCACGTGCCGGACGCCTGCGAGCCCTTGCGGTGACCACAGCGAAGCGCTCGCCCGCGGCGCCGGAGATACCCACGATCGCGGAAGCGGCACTTCCCGGCTTCGAAGCGAGTAACTGGTATGGGGTCATCGTTCAAACGAAGACAGCGCCTGCGATCGTGAGGAAAATCCACGACGAAATTGCGCGTGCAGTGACGATGCCGGACATCCGCGATCGCATGCTGAATCAGGGGCTCGATCCCGTCAGCTTGACGCCCGAGGAATTCACCGCGTACATCAAAGCGGAGATCGTGAAGTGGGCGAAGGTCGTGAAAGCATCAGGTGCGAAGGCTGAGTAACTCGGCCAGTGCGGCACTGCACGCGAGCCCGTGAACGGCATGCCCGCTCCGGCTCTTGCTTTGCTCGCAGCCGCGTGTTTCGGCGCGGCGCTCATCGTGACTCATTTCGGCTTGCGCTTCGCGCCGAGCTACACCGGAGCGCGGATCAGCCTGTCGACGACATTCGTCCTGTGGTGGACGCTCGCGCCGCTGCTGCTGGACGTTTCGCACTGGCACGCCGGCGCAGCGGCGATCTTCGCCACGGTTGGCCTCTTCTATCCCGCAGCAGTGACCGTGCTCACCTACGAATCCAATCGGCTGCTCGGGCCGACTCTGACGGGAACGATCTCGAGCACCGCTCCGTTGTTTGCCACCGCACTGGCGGTGTTCGTGCTCGGTGAGCACCTCACGCCGGCAATCGTAGCCGGTGGCCTGACGATCGTCGCTGCGCTCGTGCTGATGTCGTGGCAGCGCTCGGCGGGCGCGGCTCGCGGTTGGCGCCTGCTGCTGCCTTTGTCCGGCGCCGCACTGCGCGGGCTCGCGCAGACGCTCAGCAAGGTGGGTCTCGTGCTATGGCCCAGTCCTTTCGCCGCATCGCTCATCGGGTATACCGTTTCCGGCGCGGCAATATGGACGGCCGGCCTTGCGTTGGGAGAAGGCGAGCCGCGACGGTTTCGTCGTGCCGCGATACCCTGGTTCATGGCGGCCGGCGTTCTGAATGGCACTGCTGTGCTCCTCCTGTATCACGCCCTGCACACCGGTCGCGTTGCCGTCGTGGCGCCCCTCGCAGCGCTTTATCCGCTCTTCACGATGCTGTTCAGCGCCCTGTTTCTCAAAAGCGAAGTGCTGACACGCCGAACGGTTTGCGGCGCGGTGCTCGCGGTCGTGGGGGTTTTTGTCCTCGTTGCGGGCTGAACAGCGGCGCTCATCAACAAGCGGCATCCCGCATGCGTTGTTCCGGGAATCGCAGCGGCACGAACGCCCGGTGCCACAAGGCGGTCCAATTCACGTCGTGCGATAGAATGAAGCATGAGCACCGTCATCGAAGCTTCCGCCATCGATTTCGAGCGCCAGCGTGAAGTAGCGGCTGCGTTGCGCGCGTTCATGCCCGAATCGTCAGTCATGTTCGAGCGCGAAGACGTGCAGCCTTACGAATGCGACGGCCTGTCCGCTTACCGGCAAATCCCCATGGTGGTAGCGCTCGCCGAAAGCGAGGCGCAGGTTCAGCGAATCCTGAAGGTCTGTCATGAAAAACGCGTCCCCGTCGTCGCGCGTGGCGCAGGAACAGGACTTTCAGGCGGGGCGCTGCCGCTCGGCAACGGCGTGCTGCTCTCGCTCGCGAAGCTCATGCGCATACTGGAGATCGACACTGAGGCTCGCACCGCTCGCGTGCAGCCGGGCGTGCGCAACCTGGCGATCTCGGAAGCGGCTGCACCGTATGGACTTTACTACGCCCCCGACCCGTCGAGCCAGATCGCATGCACGATCGGCGGCAACGTTGCGGAAAACTCAGGCGGCGTGCACTGCCTCAAGTACGGCCTCACCGTGCACAACATCCTCAAGCTCCGCGCGGTCACGATCGAAGGCGAGCTGCTCGAGATCGGCAGCGACGGTCTCGACGCGGCCGGCTACGATGTGCTCGCAGTGATGACGGGGTCTGAAGGCATGCTGGCCGTCATCACTGAAGTCACGGTCAAATTGCTGCCGAAGCCCGAGTGCGCGCAAGTCGTCATGGCTGCTTTCGACGACGTGGAAAAAGCCGGAAGCGCGGTCGCGAACATCATTGCCGCAGGCATCATTCCAGCCGGCCTGGAGATGATGGATCAGGCTGCGACGGTCGCGGTCGAGCATTTCGTCCATGCGGGCTATCCGACCGACGTTGCCGGCATACTGCTCTGTGAGTCGGACGGCACGCAGGAGGAAGTTGCGGAAGAAGTCCGGCGCGTCGAAGCACTGATGGAACACAGCGGCGCAACGCTCATACGCGTTTCGCAAACCGATAGCGAGCGCCTCAAATTCTGGGCGGGCCGCAAAGCGGCGTTTCCGGCTGTCGGTCGCATCTCGCCGGATTACTACTGCATGGACGGCACGATTCCGCGCAAGCGCCTTGCTGAAGTCCTGCGTCGCATCGCGGAGCTCGAGCGCAAGTACGGGCTGCGCTGCGCGAACGTGTTCCATGCAGGAGACGGAAATCTCCATCCTCTGATTCTGTACGACGCGAACGAACCGGGCGAGCTCGAACGCACTGAAGCATTCGGGGGCGAGATTCTGGAGCTCTCGATCAAAGTCGGCGGCACCATCACCGGCGAGCACGGCGTCGGTATCGAAAAAGTGAACCATATGTGCGTGCAGTTCCGCACCGCCGAGCTCGAGCTGTTCCACGCAGTCAAGCGCGCGTTCGACGAATACGGGCTGTTGAATCCGGGCAAAGCCGTTCCTACGCTGCATCGTTGCGCGGAGTTCGGACGCAAGCACGTGCATGTGGGGCAGGAGAGGTTTCCGGATTTACCTCGGTTCTAGAGATTTACGACGAAGGACACAAAGGACACGAAGGAGACCAAGGAACAGCAAACGCTAAAAGTGCGTAACTAAAGGAATTCGCATCGTTCATGGTTCGACAAGCGCACCACGAACGGTCTTTTGTTAATCACCGGTCGCCTTGAGCTTGTCGAAAGGTGACGGTCATTCTCTTACGACTCTGAATAGAGGAATCGAAAGTTTTCCGGCGCGGATCACGCCAGCATTTTGTTCGTTGGCTATTTTCGCTTTCCTTTGTGTCCTTCGTGTCCTTCGTGGTGAATGCTTTTTATCTAAATCAGAAACCCGTGCAGCACACCGTCGATCAGTTCGCTCAAGTAATACGCAAAGCGCGTGCGCGCAAGCAGCCGCTGCGTATCCGCGGCGGCGGTACGAAGGATTTCTATGGCGGCGAGCTGACTGGTGATGTGCTCGATACGAAAACGTACTCGGGTATCGTCGAGTACGAGCCCACCGAGCTTGTGATCACCGCACGCGCAGGGACGCCGATCGCGGAAATCGAAGCGGCCATGCGCGAGCGCGGCCAGATGCTTGGATTCGAACCGCCGCACTTCGGCGATTCATCGACCCTCGGCGGGTGTATCGCCGCGGGATTGTCCGGACCGCGGAGGCCTCATGCGGGCAGCGCGCGCGATCTCGTGCTGGGCGTGCGTATGCTCGATGGTAAAGGCAGCGATCTGCGCTTCGGCGGACAGGTCATGAAAAACGTCGCCGGCTACGATGTCTCGCGGCTCATGGTGGGCTCTATGGGAACGCTGGGCATGTTGCTCGAGGTATCGATGAAAGCGCTGCCGATCCCGGCGTCCGAGACGACGTTGTGCCGTGAGAACAGTCCCGGCGAAGCAATCGAGCTCATGAACGACTTCGCAGGCAAACCGCTGCCGATCACTGCAACGTGTTATGTCGAAAACCGCCTTTACATACGCCTTTCCGGCGCGGAACCGGCCGTGCGCGCAGCACTAGGCAAACTCGGAGGTGAGGAAGTGCGGGATGGGCGTGCGTTCTGGAAACAGGTCCGCGATCATCAGCTCGATTTCTTCAGGGCGGACCAGGTGCTCTGGCGTATTTCGCTAAAGTCCACCAGTCCGCCTCTCCCCCTGCCGGGCACACAACTGCTCGAGTGGAACGGGGCGCTGCGCTGGCTCGATAGCGACGCTGAGGCGAGCGTCATAAGAGATGCCGCCACACGGCTTGGGGGACACGCGACGCTCTTTCGTGCCCGCAACAAGAGCGCCGGCGTATTTCACCCGCTGGGCCCTGCCCTCTTGAAGCTTCATCGCCGTCTCAAGGGAACGTTTGATCCGGATGGGATTCTGAATCGGGGACGAATGTATTCTGAATTCTGAGAAGCCGTCAGCGGCGAGCGGTAAGCCGTCAACGCGCAGATCTAAAGTCTCACGTGAACTGTCACAACGCCTGACCCCTGACCGCACGCCATGCAAACCAACCTCGCAGACTTCATCAAAGACACGCCCGAGGGGCGTGAAGCGGATGCGATCCTGCGCAAGTGCGTGCATTGCGGCTTCTGCACGGCGACTTGTCCGACTTACCAGCTCCTCGGCGACGAGCTCGACGGGCCGCGCGGGCGAATCTACCTGATCAAGCAGGCACTCGAAGGTCAGCCGGTCACCGAAAAAACCCAGCTTCACCTCGATCGCTGTCTCACCTGCCGCGCCTGCGAGACGACGTGCCCTTCGGGTGTGCACTACAGTCGCCTTCTCGAGATCGGGCGTGATGTCGTCGAGACGCGCGTTCAGCGGGGGCCGTCGAGCAGCGCTGCCCGGACTGCGCTTCGCAAAACGATCACCCGCCCCGCTCTTTTCGGGCCGCTGTTGAAATTGGGCCAGCTTGTTCGCCCTGCGCTGCCTCCGACGCTGCGCCGCAAAGTGCCGCCACGCACGCGACCTGCGAAATCACTGCTGACGACAACGCACGCGCGGCGCATGCTCGTGCTCGGTGGATGTGTGCAGCCCACGTTGTCACCGGCCACCAACGCTGCTGCAGCTCGCGTGCTCGACCGTCTCGGTATATCGCTCGTTGCAGCTCCGCAAGCAGGTTGTTGCGGTGCCGTCTCGTTACACCTCAACGCTCGGGAAGAAGCGCTCGGATTCATGCGCCGTAACATCGATGCGTGGTGGCCGTACGTGGAGCAAGGAATCGAGGCCATCGTGATCACCGCGAGCGGCTGCGGCGTCATGGTCAAGGACTATGGCTATCAGCTCGCGCATGACAGCGTCTACGCAGAGAAAGCGAAGCGCGTATCCGAGCTCTTCCGTGACATCAGCGAAGTGGTCGTGGCCGACTCGGCCGCGCTGCGCGCGCTGATCCCTCGGCCGTCATCCGTTCGCCGCATCGCATTCCACCCGCCGTGCACGCTGCAACATGGGCTCAGGATACGCGGCAGTATCGAAGCGCTGCTGTCCGCACTCGGTTTCGAGCTCACTCCGGTGCGCGATGAACACTTGTGCTGCGGATCGGCCGGCACCTACTCGATTCTTCATCCTGAGCTGTCGCAACGTCTGCTCGAAAACAAGATAGCCGCGCTGACTGCAGGCGAGCCCGACGAAATCGTTACTGCAAACGTAGGCTGCCAAACTCATCTGCAAGGCGCTACGGCTCGCCCGGTGCGACACTGGATCGAGCTCCTCGAAGACCGTTTGACGTAAGCAGCTCGGCTCCTTGCCTGCGCTTTGGGTAGGCTTCAACTTGCATCGTACACAGCTGCTAAGTGCACAAATCTATTGTACTTTTGGATCAACGCGGGTACGATCGGCCCCACTCTAATCACAGGGGAGGCAGGTCGATGCTGCAGATCACGCGGCGTACGCTGGAAGAGCGAGGTCCCAAGAACTCGCACAAAGCACAGCGGCAAAGCAAGCAGGCATTCCTCGCGGGGAGTCCGCATGTGCCTGTGTACCAGCAAGAGTTATGGACCAGCCGGCAACGCCAGGCGTGCTCGATCCACGAGGTTTCGTATCGCGCCTGCTTCAAGCCGCAGCTGCCGGCTTACTTCATCGAACGGCTCAGTGAAGAAGACGACATCATTTACGACCCTTTCAGCGGACGCGGTACGACTGCGGTCGAAGCGGCGCTTCGCACGAGGCGCGTAATCGCGAACGACATCAATCCACTGTCTGGTATATTCGCGCGGCCTCGCCTCGAAGTTCCAGACGTGAGCGAAATCGATGCGCGCCTGCACTCGATCGAGCTCAAGAAGAGAGTGCGCTCGCCGCTCGATCTGTCGATGTTCTTTCATCGGGATACGGAGCGTGAGCTCCTCAACCTCCGCGCGTATCTCAACGCGCGCCGCCGCTCGCGCAGCGAGGACAGTGTCGACCGCTGGATCCGTATGGTTGCAACCAACCGTCTCACCGGACATTCGCCGGGTTTCTTTTCGGTGTACACCTTGCCGCCGAATCAGGCCGTATCGCCTGAAGGTCAGATCAGGATCAATCAGCGCCTGGACCAGACGCCGTCCTACCGCGACATACGGGAGCTGATACTCAAGAAATCGATCCAGCTGCAGAGCGGCCTCACAGCCGCAGACCGAGACCGCCTGCGGCGTGCGGCTGCGCATGCGCGGTTTTTCGAGCAGCCTGCCGCTCTGACGCGCCCGATCACCGCCGACACTGTGCAGCTAACTGTAACGTCGCCGCCTTTCCTCGACGTCGTGCAGTACGCGAAGGATAACTGGCTGCGCTGCTGGTTCAACGCACTCGATGCCGAAGCAATCGGCAAGCGCATGACGATCAGCCGGAACGTCGAGGAATGGTCAATCGTCATGACCTCCGTGTTTGCCGAGCTCTATCGCATCACGCGTCCTGGCGGCTGGGTCGCATTCGAAGTCGGCGAAATCAAACGCGGCCAGATTCGACTGGACGAGATCATCGCGCCCATCGGTATGGTCGCGGGGTTCGAATGTCAGGCCGTGCTCATCAACGCACAGCGCTTCACCAAAACGGCGAACATCTGGGGCATCAGCAATAATCGTCTCGGCACGAACACGAACCGCATTGCGGTGTTCCGCAAACCCGGCGCTT
>JAQGNH010000317.1 GCA_028291945.1 Betaproteobacteria bacterium | reverse complement strand
TCGATCAGAACGCCGAGTTCACCGCGGTCGGTCGCGAAGAGTCCGCAGGCGGGGCGGCACGGATACCGTTCGAGCCTTCGTTTCTGTTCTCCAAGGATCTGCTGCAGGCGGCTATTCCCGAGCTTTTATCGCAGACGGGGACGACGGGGCGTGAGTTCGCGCATCTCCTGATTCGCTCGCATCAGGAGATATCGCGCAACGAATACCCGGATCTGGAACGCACCGCGGAAAAGATCGGCAACCGCGCGTTCCCGCTCACGGTTGATGCGCTGATGGCGCTGTGTAAGCGCCACGGGCTCGAGATTCGCTGGTTCGAGCGGAAACCGGTACTCGCGCGCCAGAACGACGAGGAGGTGCGAAGCGTCGTTCGCTCCTTTTTCGAGGCTCCCGGCACGGTTTATATCAACAAGTCGCTGCAATCCGACCCGGCACGTCTGAAGTTCGATCTCGCGTGTCACATCGGGCACAAAGTGCTTCACGAAGGGGACGGCCTGAAATCGCCTCACGCGACGGGCGGTGAGATCGGTGAAAGTCCCGACAGCGGGTCACCGTTTCACGCCGGCATCGATGCCAAAGATGTGCTGCTCGCGTGGAGAGACTTCGAATGCAGCTTCTTCGCCGGCGCGCTCCTCTGCCCGAAGGTGCCGTTTCGCCGGTTTCTGGTAAGGGAACGCTATCGGATCGAGGCGCGACGCAAGCTGGAGCTTACGCCGTCGGTCATGATGCGCCGGATGACGAAAGTGTCTCCCTATCCGTACTGGCACTTTTTCGACGCGCATGCGCCGGGGCAATTCCTCGCGGTATACCGGGGTAACGGCATCCCTCTACCCTGGGGCAGCATGACGCAGGCTACGGATCCCTGCCCGCACTGGGCGGTGTTCCGCATGCTCGACAGTGCTCAGAAGCACTCCAGCTCGCAGATTTCGGTCATCAGAGACAACGATCGCTGGCAACTCTACTGTTGCCACACGCTGCGTACGCGTGACATGGCCGGCAATCCCCACGTGCTCTCGGTGGGAATCGATCTGCTGCCTGCGTTATCCTCGAACCAAGCCAACCAGGTGCAGATCGCGGATAGCGTCGGTGAAGAGTGCTTTCGTAAAGGGGGCCAGGCGAAGATAGGTCGCGATGCGGCAGATGCCATTCGCGCAGTGGCCAACATACTCAGCATCGCGTGGGTCGAGGAGGCTCTGCAGCAGCCGGCCCGCATCATCTGCCCTCGCAGCTCGCGGTGTCCGCGGGACGGACAATGCAATGTGACTCCCGCGACGCGCGCGCGAGACATTACCGATGTGAAGCAGGAAATTCTCAGGACAGCGAAATAGCGGCTTGAGCGCATTCGTGCTGAGCCTAATATGCTCTTCGCGGACAGGGCGATATCAACAAATGACAGGCGTGCATTGAGAGCGTCGCACCCTGAACTCTCCTTCCTTCGCTCAGCGGGGGGAAGGTCGGGACGGGGATGGGGGCGAGGATGGGGTTATCGCGTTCATCGTCTGTCGCAAATGCTTCGGGCTTGGTCTCTGCGTTCGCCGCAATGAAAACGTTCGAGCACCCCGCCCGCTGGCTTCTAAAGCCTGAGCAGGCGCGCAGCGTTATCGCCAAGGATTTTGTCGCGGTCACCCGCAGCGACCTTGCCCAGCCGTTCCACGACGGCAACCGGCTGCGTGTAGCTCATGTCAGCCGGGCAATCGCTGCCCATGACCACGCGGTCCGCTCCGACCTGTTCGATGAGGTTCAGCAATATCGAGTCGCTGTGCGTTATCGTGTCGTAGTGAAAGCGCCGCAGGTAACTCGACGGCGGCTTGGTCATGTGCTTCAACTCGGCGCGTACTGTGGTGCCGTGGTCCCAGCGTCCTATCAGCGCCGGCATCGTTCCGCCCGAGTGGGGGAGAACGACATCGAGCTTCGGAAAATCGTCCATCACGCCGCCGAAGATCAACGACGCAGCTGCGATCGCATTCTCCGTCGGGTTGCCGATCAGGTTTCGCAGATGGTATTTGCGCATGCGGTCTCCGCCGACGGGATTCAGCGGATGCAGAAAAACCGGCAAGCTCAGTTGCTCACAGCGGGCGAACACTGGCCTGAATTCCTCCTCGTCCAGGTTCTTGTTCATGATGTGAGTGCCCATGTAGATTCCGCGTATGCCCGGAAGTCTGGATGCGCGATCGATTTCCTTCACGGCGAGCTCGGGCGCCTGCATCGGCAGGGCGGCGAGTCCGAAAAAGCGTTGGGGATACTCGAGGTGCGCGGCGGCCAGGCCGTCGTTGTACACCTGTGCGAGCTTCGCTCCGAATTCAGGCGGCGCCCAGTAGATCATCGGGCTCGTCAGCGACAATACATGCACATCGACCCGCGCGTCGTCCATCATCCTGAGCCGCGTCGGAATGTCGATGTATTGCTCCTGGAACGGGTTCCTGTAATGCGGCACTTCGAGCACGACGTGACCACGTTCGTGGCGGCTTGTCTGCGCGCCATGGCGAGGACCCTCCTTCTCGAGCAGCGCGACCCATTCCCTGGGGTACCAGTGCGCGTGCACGTCGATCTTTGTCATTGCTGTACCCGTGACCGGATTGAAGACGCCACACTGTAGCAAACTCGTGACTCAACCACTTCGTTCGTGTTTTGCACGCACTAAACGTGGGCGCTTTGCGCAGACCCGCACCACAACCGTGGGACTTCTGGTGGTTGGAGTTCGCTAAGCCATTGTCTTTTCGTGGCGCAGCGTTTGGCACGGGTCTTGCGAATGAGCCGATCCGCACGAAGTGCAGTGGCGCTCATGGGTCGTAATTGCCAATCTCGCTACGATCCATCCGGCAGCTAAACATGCGCGGGGTCCGAGCGGGGGACGATTGAAATGGTTATCGTAAAGGCGCGGCCGTACGACTACCAGTTTTCGCCTGAAAAGACGGCGTTGATCGTTATCGACATGCAGCGCGATTTCATCGAGCCCGGCGGTTTCGGCGAAACGCTCGGCAATAACGTGAAGCTGCTCGCTGCCATCGTGCCGACCGTTAAACGGCTGCTCGACGCCTGCCGGAGTGCGGCTATGACGATCATTCACACGCGCGAGGCGCATCGTCCAGACCTGTCCGATCTCCCGCCGGCCAAACGGAACCGCGGAAACCCGAAGCTGCGTATCGGGGATGAGGGTGCCATGGGTCGCATCCTGATCGCCGGGGAACCGGGGACCGACATCGTACGGAGCTGCGCACCGCTTCCCGGCGAAATCGTCATCGACAAGCCGGGCAAGGGCGCCTTTTACGCGACCGCGCTCGGCGACATCCTGCGGCTGCGCGGCGCTACGCATCTGCTGTTCGCCGGGGTTACCACAGAAGTCTGCGTGCAGACCACCATGCGCGAGGCGAACGATCGCGGCTACGACTCGCTGCTGATCGAGGATGCAACAGAGAGCTACTTTCCGGAGTTCAAGCGCGCGACGATGGAGATGATCCGCGCACAGGGCGCTGTCGTCGGCTGGACTGCCACGTGCGACCAGCTCGCAGCAGCGCTGCACGCGGAGGCGAGGACAAGATGAAACGATTGGACGTCGAGAATTTCGTGATCGCCGCGGCCCGGGCTCAGGGGCTCGATCTCGACGCCGAACAGCTGCAACGAGTGGGCGCGGTGTTCGCGCGTAACGCGGAGCTGGCCGAGCTCATGCTGGAGCTCGATCTTCCGGACTCGATCGAGCCCGCGCCGGTCTTCGAGCCCTGAGCGCGGTGGACGCGCTTAGCGTCGCTGCCTGCATTCGCGCGGGCGAGTTGAGCGCAGTGCAGGTCGTAGAGACCGCGCTCTCCGCGATCGAGCGGCGCAATGCGGCAATCGGCTGTTTCATCAAAGTCACCGCGGACCGTGCGCGTGCGGAAGCGCGTGCGGTCGATCAACTGCGCAAGCTCGGAGGCGAGCTGCCGCCGCTTGCGGGTGTCCCCTTCGCGGTCAAGGATCTGTTCGATGTCGCCGGCGTGCCCACGCTCGCGGGTTCCGCGCTGCGCAAGTCCGCGCCGCCCGCGCGCTCAGATGCCGTGCTCGTACAGCGCATGCGCGAGGCCGGCGCAATCCTCGTTGGCACCCTCAGCATGGATGCCTATGCCTATGGCTTCACGACCGAGAACACGGCATTCGGTACGACGCGCAATCCGCACGATCCGTCGCGAATCGCAGGAGGTTCGTCGGGTGGGTCGGCCGCGGCAGTAGCGGCCGGGCTCGTACCGCTCGCGCTGGGCTCCGACACCAACGGCTCGATCCGCGTCCCGGCTTCACTCTGCGGCGTATTTGGTCTGAAGCCCACGTACGGGAGATTGCCGCGCACCGGCTCGTATCCTTTCGTCGATAGCCTCGATCATCTGGGTCCCTTCGCGACGACAAGCGCCGACCTTGCCGCATGCTACGACGTGTTGCAGGGTCCGGATGCGTCCGATCGCGCCTGCGCTCAGCGACAAGCAGAGCCTGTCTCACGCACCGCAGCGGACCGTCCGCATCGTGTCGCGCGGCTCACGGGCTATTTTGACCGTTACGCATCCGATGAGGCGCGCGCCGCATCCCGGCGCGCCGCATATGCGCTCGGGGCCATCGACGAAATCGAGCTACCGGAAGTGCATCGCGCGCGCGCGGCCGCGTTCATCATCACGGCGGCCGAAGCGGGCGAGCGCCATTTGCAAACGCTCAAGGAATGCTATGCGGAGTTCGAGCCGCTCTCGCGCGACCGCTTGCTCGCTGGCGCGCTCACTCCGGCGATGTGGTACGTGAAAGCGCAACGCCTGCGTGCCTGGTTCCGCGGACAGATGGCGCGCATCTTTGCGCGTTTCGACGTACTCGTCGCGCCCGCAACACCCGTGAGCGCCACGGCGATTGGAATGGAGTGGATCGAGCTCGGCGGCGAGAAACTTCCACTGCGCGCGAGCATGGGCCTCCTCACGCAGCCGATTTCGTTCGCAGGTCTGCCCGTGGTCACAGTGCCGATAGCGGGGACTGGAATGCCCGTCGGTGTGCAACTCATCGCGGCGCCATGGCGCGAAGACCGGTGCTTTGCCGCCGCCGCGAACCTCGAGCGCATGGGCATCGCGCAAGCGCGAATTACGGAACGCTAGCCCGCCGGCGTGTCCGTAGTACTTCGCTCGCACCACTCACGGGCGCTGCACGCGAAAAAGGTGCGGCTTCACGCGCGATCGCGCTCGCTCTCGTCGACAACGTCCTGAATGTAAAGGGTGCGCGCACATCTGATTTCGTGGCCCGGATATTGCGAATGGCGTGCGCTGCGACTGCCAGGGGACCGTGCGCGCACTGCCGCGGGTGAGCATCGCTCACAACGAACTCGGGAGATAACGCCATGACAACGGCAAAGCCAGCGATCTGGGTGCCCGGCGACTGGAACGCATTCTTCGGCTTCGGTACCAACATTCTCGTCAACCTGCTCGTCCTGACCGGCCTGTTGCGTTATGTCGTGCACATGCCCGACGACATCGTGTTCGGACGCATCCTTCCGGCGTGCGGGCTGATGCTCTTCATGAGCACGATGTACTACGCGTGGCTCGCGTACAAGCTGGCAGAGAAAACCGGCCGCAACGACGTGTGCGCGCTGCCCTCGGGCACGAGCGTGCCCCACATGTTCATCGTGATCTTCGTGATCATCCTGCCGATCAGCCTGAAGACCGGTAATCCGATCAAAGGTTGGGAAGCAGGGCTCGCGTGGGTGTTCATCCAGAGCTTCGTACTGATGATCGGCGGCTTCATCGCGCCGTGGATCCGCAAGATCACACCGCGCGCGGCACTGCTCGGCGCTCTTGCCGGCGTCTCCATCGCCTTCATCTCGATGCGACCGGCGCTGGAGATGTACATGACGCCGCTGATCGGCGTGGTCTGCTTCGCAATCATCATCGCCAGCTGGTTCGGCGGCGTGCGCTACTTCAGGGGCATTCCCGCCGGGCTCGTGGCAATCGCAGTCGGCATGCTGGTCGCGTGGGGCTCGACGGCGTTGGGCCTGAACTATGGCGGCATGAGCGTCCAAAATCTGTCGGCATCGTTCTCGAGCTTCGGATTCTCGTTCCCGATCCCGGCGATCGGCCATGTGTTCTCCGGCTTCGAGTTCCTGGGCGTCATCCTGGTCACCGCCATCCCGTTCGGCATCTATGATCTGGTCGAGGCGATGGACAACGTGGAAAGCGCCTCTGCGGCGGGCGACAGTTTTCCCACGACACGCGTCCTGACCGCCGATGGCGTCATCAGCCTGATCGGCTGCCTGATGGGCAATCCATTTATCCTCGCGGTCTACATCGGTCATCCGGGCTGGAAATCGATCGGCGGGCGCATCGGGTATTCCGCAGCGACGGGCATCATGGTCATCCTGCTGTCTTGGCTCGGCATCGTCGCGGTGATGATGGCGCTGATCCCGGTGGTGGCGATTGCACCGATCCTGCTCTACATCGGCATGCTGATCGGCGCGCAAGCTTTCCAGGAAACGCCGAGAAGCCACGCGCCGGCGATCATTCTGGCGCTGGTGCCGCATGTCGCGGCGTGGGGCAAACTGCAGATCGACAACGCGCTCGGCGCCGCCGGGACCAACGCGGCTGCGGTCGGTTTCGACAAGCTGGGTCAGGTCGGCATTCTCTACAAGGGGTTGGAAACGCTGGGCGGCGGCGCGATCCTGACGAGCCTGGTTCTCGGCTCGTTCGCCGTGTTCCTGATCGAGCGCGAATACACCAAGGCGGCGGCCTTCGCGCTGGTCGGCGCGGTGATGACGTTCTTCGGCTTCATGCACGGCGAGCACATCGGCTTCGCTCAATCGGTACCCGTTGCGTTGAGCTATGTTTGTGTAGCCGCCGTGCTGTACGCCTGCCGCTATGCAACGGCATCACCGAAGCCGGCGGAGACTCACGCGCACGAGGGTGCGATTGCAGCACCGGCGCGCTGAGTTGTTGAGGATCTTGCAGCGGTGAGTTGCATAGCGCAGCCGAAACTGTCATCGCGAAGGAGTAAGCAGCCGCGACGCGGCATGTCCTGAGCGCGTTGCGTTCTCCTTCGACTGTGTCGCGCTTGCGACCCTCAGGACGAACGGAAAGTGGAGACGTGCGATCCCGTGGCGCACGGTCAACCTTCGCAAACGGGATTGCTTGGCGGCACTTCCTCGACTACGTTCGACACCAAAACTTGAAGCTACTGATGTGGTTTCGGGCCGTGCTTGAGACGCAAAGCGTACTCACGCCAGCCCACATGGCGTGAGTAGCGTATCGAGCACGAACAAAAGACCGCATGCGCCGTGCTCTGCTGTAGCACGACGCACTGCGGCCCTATTGAGTACTAGTACTGAAGCTGAGCGCCGAGCAAAATCTGATCCGTCTTGCGCACGGCAACGGCCAGGCGAGTGTCCTCGAACTTGGTATACATGAGCGAAAGCTTTGCATTCGGGCCCTTGATTACGTAGTTCACACCCAGATCGAGCGCCTTGTTGGTCGTGTTGCTCAGGTTGCGTTCGTACTTCTGATATCTCGCGAACGGCTGAAACTGGCCCCATCCGACCATCGTCGGGATGAGCCATGCGGCGCCTAACAGGTACGCTTTGCCGTCGACCTGTCCACCGAAGTTATCGCCGGCCGGACAACCGACGGAGCCGGGCTCGCCCGAGCCGCAGTCCACCCTGTCGACTTTGTACTTGTAGTAGGCACCTTCGAGGGTGGGCACACCAAAGCTGAATTTCTTCTCGGCCAACAGATCGACGCTGTAGATCTTGAGTGTGCCCGGCATCGCTACGGTACCGACACCGTTCTTCTGGTGGAAGCCTGCGACACCGAGAGTAAGAATGTCTTTGGTTCCGCCGTAGGTCCCGCCGAGGTAATACGCAGGCGCGGGCTCCGGATCGAGGAAGCTGTACTGTATGCGGCCGGCAGTGAGCAGCTTATCGGAGCCGTTCGACAGTGCTGCACTCCTATTGTGCCCTTCGAATACACCCAGGGCGTACACGAGCTTTCCGCCTAAAGGCTTGCCCCACACCGTTGCGCCGTTGTCGCGTCCCGCGAAGATTGCCGGATAGTTCGACGCGATACCGGGGTAAGACCAGGGAAGCGCGAAGAACGGGCCGTACAGGTTTGGCCGATCACTGGGCGGCAGCATTCGCCCCAGCCATACATTGAACGCGGGCATCGGCTCGACCTGTGCGATCGCATCGAGCACGCGCAAGTTGTCGCCGCCGCTCGCACCAGGTCCGCCCTGTTTATCGGTATTGAAAGTGCCTTTGATCATGTTGCCATACTGGCCGCCAAGGTAAATGCGCGCGTTTTCGACGCTGAAATCATTCGAGCTGCTGCTACCGTTAGGCGCACCACGCTCGCGAGAGGAGTAACTCGTGCGCAAACCGAAACCGGCTGTAACAGCGGCGTTATCGCCAAGCTTGAACTCCGCTCCAGCGTTCGCTGCAGACGCAACACAGAGGGTCGCGACGGCGCTCAGCGCGCGCGCTGCAATCCTGCGTGCACGATTCGAAACGTACTGGGGCGATGACGCTGTGCTAAGAACTGCAGAACGTTGCATGAGATCTCCCTTTGCGTAGTCGTCGTTGTGTTGCGTAAACACGTACGCGCCGTTTTTGAGCAGGCTGCGCACCGATGTGATCAGAGCACCTTCTATGCCATCGGTTTTAAATTGAGCGCACGCCGTTGCATGCGAGATGCGTTCGGCAGCGATGAAATAAGTCTGAACGAAGCGAAGATCGCGACCGCGCAGAAGGCGTCAGTTAGGCTCGACGACGATGTGTGATTACCTTAACGGACTGCACCGATGAAGCGCATTTGCAATGGCTGTTGCACCGCTATGTGACGGAGGAGCTAATAGGTTTGGTGCAGCTTCGCTTGCGTACACTGCGCGTCATCTGGATAACGCGCTCAGGACACAAGCATTTTCGGTCCGAGTGTAAGCGGTGACTTCGACGTGGCATGCTTCATGCGAGCCGCGTCCCTCAGCGCCGGCAACACGGCGCACGTGATTGCCTTCAACGTACGCTTGGGAGCTCACCGCATGTCCTATCGCAGACTGTTCATCAAACGCGTGGCAGTCGTCGCCGCCATGTCCGCCGCGACTACCACATTGTCATTGTCCGTGCTCGTGCCTGGAGCTCAGGCGCAGACCAAGACCGTCAAAGTGGGTGTGCTGCATTCGCTGTCAGGGACGATGGCGATCAGCGAGACGGTCCTGAAAGACGTTGCGCTGATGACGTTTGACGAGATCAACGCGAACGGCGGTGTCATGGGCTACAAGATCGAGCCGGCCGTAGTCGACCCCGCCTCGAACTGGCCGCTTTTTGCGGAGAAAGCGCGGCAGCTGCTCACGCAAGACAAGGTGGCCGCCGTGTTCGGCTGCTGGACGTCGGTCTCGCGCAAGTCGGTGCTGCCGGTTTTCGAAGAGCTGAATGGACTTCTCTTCTATCCCGTGCAGTACGAAGGTGAAGAGATTTCCAAAAACGTGTTCTACACCGGCGCTGCTCCCAATCAGCAGGCGATACCCGCTGTGGAATACCTCATGGGCAAAGAAGGCGGCGGCGCCAAACGCTGGGTTCTGCTGGGCACCGATTATGTTTACCCGCGCACGACGAACAAGATCCTGCGCGCATTCCTCAAATCGAAGGGCGTAGCCGACAAGGATATCGATGAGAAGTACACGCCGTTCGGACACAGCGATTACCAGACGATCGTCGCGGACATCAAGAAATTCGCGGGCGGCGGCAGGACAGCAGTCGTCTCTACCATCAACGGCGACTCGAACGTACCGTTCTACAAAGAGCTCGGCAATCAGGGGCTGAAAGCGACGGACGTCCCCGTCGTTGCATTCTCGGTCGGCGAAGAAGAGTTGCGCGGCGTCGATACCAAGCCATTGGTCGGCCATCTTGCCGCGTGGAATTACTTCATGTCCCTCAAGAACCCCGAGAACGATGCCTTCAAGAAAAAATGGGCTGCGTACGCCAAATCGAAGAAGCTGGCGGGCGCGGACAAGCCGCTCACGAACGATCCGATGGAGGCGACCTACATCGGCATCTACATGTGGAAGCACGCCGTAGAGAAAGCGAAGAGTTTCGACGTAGAGAAAGTGAGCGCGGCCATGGGCGGGCAGACATTCAAGGCGCCTTCAGGGTTCACGGCCAAGATGGACGAGAAGAACCACCATCTCCATAAGCCCGTCTTCATCGGTGAAATCAAATCGGATGGCCAGTTCAATGTCGTGTGGAAGACCAAGGGCCCAATCAAGGCGCAGCCCTGGAGCCCCTTCATCGCCGGCAACGACAAGAAGAAAGACGAGCCGGCACTGATGGCCGAGAAGAAATAGGGAACTGCGCGATCCCGCGTTACACGGGCCGTCAACGGCCCGATTTCGCATCGGGGATCTTGAAAGTCCAGACGCCCTTCACCTTGCAGAACGTGTAAGTGCCGCGGCTGTTCCGGTCACGCGCGTAGGTCTCGATTCTTGCGTCGCGGCAGGTGAGGTTCGCGTCGGCAAAGGTTCGCTCGAGCGTAATCTTGCTGTTGAACTGCGATTTCGGCGCGGTCCATTCGACGGTCGTGCCGTCGCGCGCTTCGTCCAGCGCCTTTAACGTGAAGGCCGTGTATTGCTTGAGCTCCTCCGCCGTCAGGCGTGTGACGGGAGAGTCGTTGAGGAAGCTCATGTTGAAGGCATGAGCGACGACCGTGAGGGCGAGCAGGGCTGCTACGGCAGCGATACGGAAGGTGCTCATGTCTTGCACCCGGGCAGGAAAGATTGCAACTATGACACCGGGCAAGACGTCGCGTAATTAGCCTTTGGGTCAATGGGGAGGTGACCGCCTGCATCAGGAAGCAGGCGCACAAAAACTCGACGCATGGGTGTTCGCCGGGTCAGCGCTCGATCGACAAACCCGCCGCCTTGATGACGCGGTCCCAACGCTCGGACTCCTTGCGCATATAGGTACGCAATTCGCCCGGCGAGCTCGACTGCGGCTCCGAGCCGAGATCGATGAGCCGCTTTGCGAACGGGGGATCCGCGATCATTTTCACCATCTCGGCATTGAGCTTCGCCACGATCCCGGGCGGCGTCTTCGCGGGTGCGAGCATCGCGTACCAGTTGACGCATTCGAAGCCCGGTATGGTCTCGGCGATTGGCGGCACTTCGGGCGCGGCCACGGAGCGTTTCGCACCTCCAACCCCGAGCGCCCTTATTTTCCCTGATCTCGCGAGCGGCAACACGGCGGGGATGCTATTGAACATGAATTGCGCCTGCCCGGCTACGACATCGGTGATGCCTGGGGTCGCGCCTTTGTACGGCACATGCACGAAATCGATCTTCGCCATCGACTTGAGCAATTCGCAGCCGAGATGGTTGGGGGTGCCCGTGCCGGCCGATGCGCAGTTCAACTGGCCCGGCTTTGCACGCGCGAGGGCGATCAGTTCCTGAACGCTGGCTGCCGGAACCGCTGGATGCGAGAACAGCATCTGCGGATTGATTGAGCCGAGCGATATCGGCGTGAGGTCTCGAAATGAATCGTACGGTACCTTGTAGAGCAGAGGATTGATGACCAACCCTGCGGACGTGGAGAAAATCAGCGTATAGCCGTCCGGAGCCGCTTTCGCCGCCAGATCGTGCGCGATGATGCCGCCGGCGCCCGAGCGATTGTCGATTACGATCTGCTGGCCCCAGGCTTCAGTGAAGCGCTGCGCGATTGCACGCGCGGTGAAATCATTCGCGCTTCCCGCCGAGCCGGGGACGATGACGCGGATCGGGCGCACGGGATACGCCTCTCCTGAGCCTTTGTCGAATGACGAACGGGTCTGCGCTAAAACCACCGTCGTCTCAGTGCAGGCGGCCACGACTAGCGAAAACAACAGCAGACTGCGTATCTGTTTTTCACATTTTATTTTAATTTTCATATGTAGCGTTCCCACTCTCCTCGGTGCAAATCGAAATGACCCTTATTCCGGCATCAAAGCAAACGTCCATACCGAACCGCCGGTCGGGATGATAGCGCCCGCCGAGCGACTGGGGTTGCTGCCGCCGCGTCCCGACAGCACCGTGACGTACTGAACGCCTTTATGGGTGTAAGTGATCGGCGGCGCGTTGACGCTGGAGCCTGTCTTGAAGTGCCACAGCTGTTTTCCGCTGTCCTGATCGAGCGCGATGAACTCGCCGGTCAACTTGCCCGTGAACAGCAAACCGCCGTCGGTCGCCAATGTACCTGCCGAAACTGCAAAGTCATGCAACGGAATCTTCCATGCCGTCTTGCCGGTCAGCGGATTGATCGCGACGTGATATCCCGCCGGGTCCACAGCTTTCGAGCTGCTGTCGACGCCGATATAACTCCCGCCGACGTCAAGCTTCACATCGACAAATTTCATGACCCGGATCAATTCCCACGAATTCAGGAACAGCAGTCCGGTCCTCGGATTGTAGGCCGACAACGTTGCGTTAGTGCCGAGGCGGGGCGCAAGCTCGACCGTTTCGCCTTTCATCGCGCGATCCAGCAGATCCGTTAACACCGGCCGCCCCGTCTTGAGATCGATGTACTTCGCCCAGTTCTGGCTGACGAACGGATGCGCAGCGATCAACTGGCCGTTAGTGCGATCGATCACGTACACGAAACCGTTCTTGTTGACGTTGAACAGCACCTTGCGCGGCTTCCCCTCGACCTGGATATCCGCCAGTATGCTTTCGGCAGTGCCGTCGAAATCGAAGCTGTCGTTCGGCACGAACTGGTAGTGCCAGACCAGCTCTCCGGTCTTGGGCCGTATCGCGAGCACGCTCGCGGCGTAAAGGCTGTCCATGCCCGCCCGATATTTCGGGTTGTACGGCTCGGCGTTGCCCGTGCCGATATAGAACAGGTCGAGCTGCGGATCGTACGAACCGGGTTGCCACGTGGCGGCGCCCCCGTATTTCCACGCGTCGGGCATTTCGCTGTGGGGCCAGGTCTCGGAACCCGGCTCGCCCGGTGCGGGCACGGTCCACCGGCGCCACAGCCGCTTGCCGGTATCCGGATCGTAGCCTTCGATGAAGCCGCGCACGGTGCGGTCACCGCCCGCCATGCCAGAGATCAGCACGCCGTTGGCGATCGCGGGTGCAACGATTCCAGCGTAGCTCTCTTTCCATTCACCGAATTTTTGCTTCCAGATTTCCTTGCCCGTTTTCATGTCGAGCGCGATGACATGCGCATCGATCGACGGCCGGAACAGCTTGCCGTTGTAAATCGTTGCCGCGCCGCGAATGTAGGCGCCCGAAGTCGTCACGCGCAGCGCCGCGCGGTCATAGCTCACCGGCGTGCGCCAGATCTGCCGTCCGGTCGCGACGTCGATGGCAAATGTCCAGTTGCCGTTGACCACGTACATCACACCGTTGTAGATCGTCGGCTGCGACAGCTCACCCATGTCGTTGGCGAGGCTGAAGCTCCAGATCGGCACCAGCCGCCTGATGTTGGACTTGTTGATCTGCTTGAGCGGGCTGTACATCTTCAGGTCATAGCCCATGCCGAAGGTCGTCACGTTTTCTGTGTTCTTGCCGTCGGAAACGAGTTCTTCAGCGGTCTGAGCAAAGACCACACTACAACAAGCGCTCAGCAGAAATCCCAGCAGCAATTTATTCATGATTGTTATCCTCCCTGAAAGTTAACCCATAGACGTCCAGCGCCATCGCGCTTAACAAGCAGTCATCGCGAGGCAACGCGACTTCGCAATCCCAGGTATTCCCGAGATTGTTCGGCCCTGCGCGCCTCGCAACAACCCATACTGTAGCAAAGCCTTCACTCGCCTTTGATGAGGCGCCCAGTCTTCATGTGCGGTAGATTGGTCATGACATCGTTAAACCCGAGAGACACCTCGCCCGTTACGATCGCCAGCACCGACTGGCCGGTGCCTTTGTAGGGCACATATATCATCCTGATCTGTGCATGGAACCGAACAGTTCTGCCGAGAGATGACTCGAGCCGCCGCTCCCTCCCGATGAGAACGTCAGCTGGCCGAGATCTGTTTTCAACCGGTCTCCAAACTTTTCGGTCGAGCGTTCTAGCCGCGACACGGTCGAAGCTCGAACGATTTTTGAGATAGTCTCTCGTATTCTCGCATCCGCCGAGGCAACGTCATGGAATACGAACGTGACCCGTGTGCGCAGGGGCAGATAGGATACGCGGCAAATGCGATCAATCGAGGAGGCGGATGATGGCACTCGAGTGCAGGCATCTACTGCTGGCGGTGTTGAGCTTTTGCTGGCCGCTCGCGGTGCTCGCTCAGCCCGCTGCGGCAAGCCATCGCGCTGAGGCCGATCCGTTCACCTTTCGACTGGCTGAGGGCGAACGGGCGCAGTCGAAGAATCAGGGCGAACGGAGCCAGGCACTCGAAGGGTCAGGACAGGCTTATCCGATAAAGCCCATACGCGTTATCGTCGGCTTCGCACCGAGCGGCGGCACCGACGTTGCGGCGCGCACATTGGGGCAGAAGCTGGCAGAGACGCTCGGACAGTCGATCGTCATCGACAATCGCCCGGGCGCCGGTGGGACTATAGGCGACGCGCTCGCAGCCACTGCTGCACCGGACGGCTACACATTGTTAATGACCGCGAACGGTCCGCACGCCATCGCGCCCAGCCTATACGCGTCGCTGCCGTACAACATATTCCGGGACTACGCATCGATCTCGCTGGTTACGACAAATCCGTACGTGCTGGTCGTGCATCCATCGGTGCCGGCGGCGTCCGTCAAGGAATTCATCGCCTGGCTCAAATCCAATCCGACGCAGGCGAACTTCTCGTCCGCAGGCAACGGCACTCCGGCGCATCTTGCGGGCGAGCTTTTCAAGAGCATGGCCGGGGTGAGCATGACGCACGTGCCGTACAAAGGCGCCGCACCCGCGCTCGCGGGTCTCATGGGCGGACAGGTCAATGTGCTGTTCTCCGAGATGCTGACGGCCGCGCCTCAGCTCAAGAGCGGGAAAGTGCGGGCACTCGCGGTCACGACGGCCGCAAGAAGCGCATTCGTTCCAGATCTGCCCACGATCAGCGAAAGCGGACTCACCGGTTATGATGTTTCCGTTTGGTATGCCTTGCTCGCGCCGGCAAGGACGCAGAAGACGATCATCGCGCGGCTCAACAGCGACGTGGTGCGCGCGCTGCAGACGCCGGATCTGAAAGAACGCTTCGCGAGGATGGGGTCGACGGCGTCATCTTCATCGCCTGCCGAGCTCGATGCGCTGATCAGGCGGGATTATGAACAGTGGGCGCACGTGATCAAAAGTGCCGGCATCAAACTGGACTAGGATCGCCAGACCGATCGCAAATACACATCAGCATCAACAACCGGAGAACGATATGGCACTGCTCGAAAAGGAAGTCGTCGTCACCACCAAACACGGACGCATGCCCGCGTTTGCGGCTTGTCCCGACGCACCCGGCGCATTCCCGGGAATCATCCTCTATATGGACGCGCCGGGTTTTCGCGAAGAGCTTTGCAATATGGCGCGGCGCATCGCGAGACACGGTTACTTCTGCCTGCTGCCGGACATGTATTACCGCTACGGCACGATCCGCTTCGATACTCCGCGCCGCAGCGATGCGATGTCCGCGGTGATCAAGGCGGCCTATACCAGCCTGACCAACGCAGATGTCTCGGACGACACGGCCGGCCTGCTCGCGTTTCTCGATGCGCAGGACAAGGTGACACCGGGCCCGGTGGGCTGTGTCGGCTATTGCATGAGCGGACAGTTCGTGACGACCGTCGCCGCGCGTTTTGCGCACCGCTTCGCTGCGGTAGGCTCGCTTTACGGCGTGAAGATCGTGACTGACCAACCCGACTCGCCGCATTTGCTCATCGATCAGATCAAGGGCGAGCTGTTCTACGGATTCGCCGAGACCGATCCGTCGGTGCCCGAGAACGTCATTCCAACTCTAACGGCTGCGTTGAAAAAAGCCGGCGTGAAGCATCACATCAAAGTGTTCGAGAGAACGCAGCATGGATTCTGCTTTCCGGAGCGCCAGGTATACGCGGCGGCGGCTTCCGAGCAAACGTGGACGATCCTTTTCGATCTGTGGGATCGCAATCTCAAGAAAGCGGAAGGATCGAAGCGTCTGCCTCAATAAGTCTGCAATGGCGCCGCAGCATCGCCTAATTGCGAGTTATTACATCCACATTTGTTGAACTCGAGCTGCCGATGAACACGCTGCAGTGAGAGACAAGGCCCTGAAAAACGATCACGTTTATTTCTAATGGATGGATTATCTTCATGAAAAAATTTATCGCACTGTATCTGGCACCGATATCCGCCCTGGATCAAATGAAGAAAGCGACGCCCGAGCAAATGAAAGCAGGTATGGACGCGTGGATGAAGTGGGCCAAGAAATACGAGAAATCCATTGTCGACCTGGGCGCGCCGCTCGGTAAGACTAAACGCATCAATGCCGCCGGCATCTCTGATACCAAAAACGGGATCACCGGCTATTCGATAGTGCAAGGCGATTCCCTCGATTCCATTGCACCGATCTTTGACGGTCATCCACACCTTCAGATGCAAGGCGCTTTGATCGAAGTGCTGGAGTGCATGCCGATACCCGGTATGTAAGCAATGGGGTCGGATCCGGTCAGATCCGCATTTTCGCTACAGCGTGCTTATCGGATCTGACCGACGGGTGTAGTTGAGTTACATGCGCGCGGGTTCAACTACGCTACCGGTTTGATATTCTGATTTAGCCGGAAGACGTTCTTCGGATCGTACTTGCTCTTCAGCTGAACCAACCGGTCGTAGTTTGGCCCGTAGGCCGCCGGGATGCGGTCGACCTCGTCTTGTGTCAGAAAATTGACGTAGACGCCGCCCGTCGCGTACGGAGCCGATGCATTGAAGAACTCACGGGCCCACGCGATGCACCGTTTGTCATCTTCGGCCTTGTCCCAGCGCCCATGCACATTGAGAACAAACTTTGTGTCTCGATGGGCGTACGCCATGGCGTCCTTCGGCACGCGATTAGGCTGGCCTCCGATAAGCCCAATGAAAATTTCGCATTGGGAGCTCGGCAGCTTGGCCGCGTACTCGACGACCGAGTCGATCGCGCCATCGCCGAGCTCGGAAAAGTTGTGCGACTTCCAATAATTTCGCGCGCCGGGTGTGAGCAAAGGGTCGAACGCTTTTTGCCAGGCCGTGTAGGGCTGCGCCCCAAAGTGCTCGCCGTACGGTTGACCGAAGCGGCGTAGCGGCTCGATCGCTCGCAGTCCCTCCTGATAGTCTCCGGTGTAGATGAACGGAAACACGACGACCTTCTTGCCGTGAACCTCCGCAGGAAGGAATGGCAGCGGCGGCGCCTGACGCAATACCACCCAGACGTTCAGGTCCTCGGAGATCTGGCCTACGAACGCGCGGTATTTCTCGAGCAGTGCTTTCGCATGTTCGAACGGGAACACGATGAGCCCGCTCAGCACCTCGGGCCCCACTGGATGCAGTTGGAATTCGAACTGGGTGACGATGCCGAAGTTTCCGCCGCCGCCGCGAATCGCCCAGAAGAGATCGGCATTCTCACGCGCATTGGCGCGCACCTGCTTGCCTTCAGCGGTGATCACGTCTGCGGACACGAGGTTGTCGATTGACATACCGTATTTCCGGGTAAGCCAGCCGAAACCACCGCCGAGGGTGAGCCCCGCCACGCCGGTAGTCGAGTTGATGCCAAGCGGTGTCGCGAGCCCGAAAGCCTGAGCCTCATGGTCGAAGTCCGCGAGTGTTGCGCCGGGTTCGACGTACGCGCGGCGTGTATCCGCATTCACCCGCACCGATCTCATCGCGGAGAGATCGATCATCAATCCATCGTCGCAGACGGCGCTCCCTGCGATGTTGTGACCGCCGCCGCGGACGGACACGGCCAGCTCGTGACTGCGCGCGAAAGCAATCGAGCGCATCACGTCCGCCACGCCCGCGCACCGCACGATCAGGGCCGGTTTGCGATCGATCATCGCGTTCCAGATCGTGCGTGCAGCGTCGAATCCCGGATCCCGTGCCAATAAAACCTCGCCCCTGAGCTTCGATCGGAGCTCGGTGACCACTTCATTTTCTATGCGAACCATATCAAGTTCCTTCCTTCGTCGTGTTTAAAAAAATGTCGTGCTCAGTTTAGATGCGCGGCGCAACGGCTCAAGTAGTAAATCCGTAGTTGATCGACCGGGTGGGCGCGCCTAGACTTCACATGCGCAAAAGCGAGGTTTCGTCATGATGCGATACGGACAGTTCTGCCCTGTTGCCAAGGCGCTCGAGTTGCTCGCTGAACGTTGGACCTTGCTGATCATCCGCGAGCTGCTCATGGGTAGTCGTCGCTTCAATGATCTGAAGCGCGGCGTTCCGCTGATGTCGCCGTCCATGCTGTCCCAGCGGCTGAAGACGCTCGCTGGCGGCGGTATTCTCGTGCGCGAACGCTCACCCGACTTTCATTCGTACGAGTACCGTCTCACTCGGGCCGGCGAAGAGTTGAAGCCGCTCATCATGCAGCTCGGAACCTGGGGACAACGCTGGTCGCGAAGCAGCCTGGAGTCGCACGATCTCGATGCCAGTCTTCTCATGTGGGATATGCGCCGCAACCTGCACATCGACAAGCTGCCGCAGCAACACGCGGTTATTTACTTCGACTTTCCAGACGCACCCAAAGGAATGCGGCGATGGTGGCTCGTTGTCGATGAAGGTGAAGTGGATCTGTGTTTCGAGGACCCGGGTGTCGAAGTCGACCTTTCGCTCAGCACGAGCCTTCGTACGATGACGCGTATATGGATGGGAGATCTGTCACTCGCGCAGGCGCGCACGCAAGGCATGCTGAAGGTGCTCGGGCCAGCGCGACTGGTCAGATGCCTTGGCGACTGGCTGGGAGCAAGCACGTTCGCGCATGTTCCGGCAGGCGGTGCTCTCGCTCCGAAAGCTCTTCTCGTGGAGTAGGTCTACGAGAGCGTGGCGTGCTAACCCACGGATTCGAAGGACCAGATTGCGGTCGGGAAGCCGGTCATGCCGCACCGTTGCGCGCGTTTGATTCGGCTTTATCCCCGCCGCTTTGACCACTCTGGCCCGGCGCGCTATTTCGAACTTCAGGTAATTGCGGAGTGCTTCCGGTGTGGCGCGAACCGACGCCAGGCCGCCGCCGCTATACACGCCTTGCCGACCGATACGGCCATCGAAAAATCGCGAATCGATCAAATCGCCGCCATACGCTAACATTGCCTAACGCGCCGCATTTCTACTTCACTGCGTTATTTTCCTAGGGGGAGAAACCAATGACGGATACAAAGGCCGTAGCTCCGGGTTTGCTCACGGGCGTCAAGGTGCTGGACCTGACGCAGTTCGAAGCAGGCACTTCGTGTACACAGGTTCTGGCATGGCTCGGTGCCGACGTCGTGAAAGTCGAGAATCCCAGCGGCGGCGATCCGGGACGCCGGACGGGCTCCACGAAGCCGCACAAGGATGACCCTTATTTCCTGAACTACAACTCCAACAAGCGCTCGATTACCGTCAACGTGAAATCCGCGCGTGGGCTCCAGATCGTCAAGGATCTCGCGAAGAAGGCCGACGTGTTCATGGAGAATTTCGCGCCGGGCGCAATCGAGCGGCTCGGTCTGGGCTACGACGTCCTGAGCGAGATCAATCCCGGCATCATCTATGGACAGGTGAAGGGCTTCGGCGAAGGGAGCCCGTACGAGCACAATCTCGCCTTCGATATGATCGCGCAGGCCTGCAGCGGGCTCATGAGCATTACCGGCGAGCCCAAGGGTCGACCTGCCAAGCCCGGAGCGACGCTCGGCGATTCGGGCACCGGAATGCTGATGTGTATCAGCATCCTCGCCGCCCTCATCAAGCGCAAGGAAACAGGTAAAGGTGTGCATCTGCAGGTTGCGATGCAGGATGCGATGCTGCACTACATCCGCAATTCGTTCTGTCTCACCACCAAGACCGGGAAACCGGCGCCGCGCGCCGGAGCGAAGAACCTCGAGGGCAACAACCCGCCCTGCGACATCTACCCCTGCGCGCCGGGCGGCCCCAACGATTTCGTTTACGTCTATACGAGCCGCGGCAATCCGCAGCACTGGCCGAAGCTCCTCGAAGCGATCGGGCGCAAGGACCTGATCGGCGATCCGCGCTTCGAGACGCGAGAGGCGCGGGTCGAAAACTCGGCGGAAATAGACCGGATCATCACCGAGTTCACGAGCAAGCGCGACAAGTACGAGTGCATGCGCGTGATCGGCGCCGCTGTTCCCGCGGGCGCCGTGCGCGATACGCTGGAGCTCCTGAACGATCCGAATTTCGAGGAGCGCGCGATCCTTCAGAAGATCCAGCACCCGGCCTGGAAGGACTTCAAGATGGCGGGCTGGCCCGTGCGCTTCAACGGCAGTCCCCCACCGGTGAAACCCGCGCCGCTCCTCGGCGAGCATAGCGCGGAAGCGCTCAAGGACTGGCTCGGAATGAATGACGCGCAGGTGACCGCGCTGCGCGACGACAAAATCATCTAGGAACACGGAACAAGGGGATCAATCCCCCTTGTATACCCCCGAAGTTAGAGGAAGCTCACCGATCAAGGGACTCGATCGGAGCTTCACCAAAGGAGACGAACATGGCGGAAGTGACAGGCTCTGAAATTCTCGCGAAAGCCCTGAAAAAAGAGGGCACGAAGGACTTGTTCTTCATCATGGGCGGGCCGATGCAGCTCGCCCAGACACACTGTGCCAAAGAAGAGATACGCATGATCGACGTGCGCCACGAGCAGGCGGCCGCGCTGTCGGCGCAGGCGTATAGCCGGTTGCTCCAGAAACCCGGCGTGTGCATGGCGGCGAGCGGTCCCGGCGTCATCAACCTGACGACCGGCCTTGCCAACGCGCTCATCGATTGCGCGCCGGTGGTGGCGATCGGGGGCTCGAGCGCGATTGGCCTGTTCGGGCGGCAGACGTTCCAGGAGATCGACCAGGTCGCGATCATGAAAGGCTGCACCAAGTGGACAGATCGCGTCATCAACATAAAGCGGATTCCCGAGCAGGTGAATACCGCCTTCCAGAAAGCGATGAGCGGCAAGCCCGGCCCGGTCTATCTTGATTTTCCGGCTGACGTCCTCTACGAAACAATCGATGAAGCGGAGGTCGACTGGCGCTTGAGCGGCCGCCCGCTGCTCAACGCGCGGCCGATGGGCGAGACCGCGCAAGTAGACAAGCTGATCGACGCGCTCGCCAAGGCGAAACAGCCGCTCATCGTGAGCGGCAGCGGCGTGATCTGGTCGAAAGCCTGGCCCGAAATGCAGTCCTTCGTGGAGAAGGCGGGCATCCCTTTCTACACGACGCCGCAAGGCCGCGGCGTGCTGCCCGACGACCATCCACTATCGTTCCTCACGATGCGCTCGACGGCGTTCAAAGATGCCGATCTGATCATCGTCCTCGGCACGCGCATGAACTACATCATCGGCCACGCTGCGCCGCCGCGCTTCGGGGCCAATGCCACGATCGCGAGGATCGACATCGACGCGGACGAAATCGCGTCGGCGCCGCGCAAGATCGATATCGGGATCGTCGGCGACTGCAAGGCGGTGCTGCAGCAGCTTCTCGCGGCGATGCCGCGCCGCATCGAACCGGAGAATTTCGCGCAGTGGCGCAAGAAGCTCGCCGAGGGCGAAGCGGCCAAGCGCAAGGAAACCGGGGGCGGCATGTCGATGAACAAGACGCCGATCCATCCGCTGCGTCTGTGCGAGGAAGTGAAGAACTTCATGAAGCGCGACGCCATCCTGGTGGTCGACGGGCAGGAAATCCTCAACTACGGCCGCCAATCCATGCCGACGTTTTCGCCGGGGCATCGCCTGAATTCCGGTCCATTCGGAATGATGGGCGTCGGTATGCCTTTCGGCGTCGGCGCCAAGATCGCGTGTCCCGACAAGCAAGTCATCGTCGTCCACGGCGACGGCTCGTTCGGGCTGAACGCGATGGAGCTCGACACGGCGGTGCGGCACAAGGCGCCGGTGCTCGTGGTGATCAGCCTGAACGGCGGCTGGACCGCGGATCCAAAGAAAGAAAAAATCGGCCGCAATCTCGGCTATACCCGGTTCGACAAGATGGCCGAGGCGCTCGGCTGCTATGGTGAGTTCGTGGAAAAGCCCGAAGACATCGGACCGGCGCTCGTGCGTGCGCAGAAGAAAGTCGATCAGGGCATGGTCGCGCTCGTCAATGTCGTGACCGACGACACGGCACGCGCCGGCACGGTCTCGTTCTCGTCTCATGCGGCCGCGGTAACCTGACTCCGCGCGAGTAGTCGTCAGAAGTGCGGGACCCGCTCGAGTAATTCAGTCGCTGAAATCCGGAAGCGTTCAAGCGTTCATCGGCTTGAACGTCTCCGGCAGCTCGGCGTCGTTCTTTTTGTAGTCGGCGGACCGCAAGAAACATAGCGCGATTGCGCTGTTTCGGCGGGCGATGTCAGGGTCTAAATAAAAAGACGAAAGGCAGGCGTTCAAGCTCTGCAAACGCTGATCGCGGTCTGCGGCTACCTTGCGAATTCGTATGTCGCACTGATGACCCGCCCACGCCAGTACGGCTTCTCACCCTCCGGCAGGAGCCAAGCCGCTTCACCGTGCAAGGGTACGCGCATACCTTCGCGAACAGCGTAGTTCCAGAACCGACCCAGCAATATCAGGAGCACCGTTTTCCACCACGTGATCAATTCCACTGGTCACACCACATGGTTGAATGAGTGGGTGACACAGTACTCTGCAATCCACAGTGTTCACGGTGTGGCAAAGCGGCGGAAGAACCACTGCTTCATTGCTTCCACCGCGAGCAGATAGAAGAGCAGCATCGCAGCGAGCACCGCGAAGAATAAAGCCGGCGGCGCCACGAAACCGAGTTGCACGCCAACCGGCGTGAACGGCAGGAGCACCGCCACGGCGACCACTGTCAATGAGCACGCGATGAGCCATGGATTCGGGCGGCTTTTGAACGGGTTCCTGCGAGTGCGGATGATGAAGATGACCAGCACCTGGGTCGCCATTGACTCGATGAACCAGCCGGTATGGAAAAGCGTCTCTCCGGCATGAAAGACCGCCAGCATGATGTAGAACGTGAGGAAATCGAAGACGGAGCTGACCGGCCCGATCACCAGCATGAAGTTGCGGATGAACTTCATGTCCCAGTGCCGCGGATGGCTCAGGTAATCGTCGTCCACGCGATCGAGCGGTATGGGGAGCTCTGAAACGTCGTAGAGCAGGTTGTTCAACAGGATCTGTCCCGGCAGCATCGGCAGGAAGGGAAGGAAGAGCGACGCTCCGGCCATGCTGAACATGTTTCCAAAATTCGAGCTCGTGCCCATCATGATGTACTTCATGATATTGCCGAAAGTGCGCCGCCCTTCGAGGACACCTGCGTGGAGGACGCCGAGATCGTGCTCGAGGAGAATCATGTCGGCCGCAGCTTTGGCGACGTCCACGGCGCTGTCGACGGAAATCCCGACGTCCGCCGAATGAAGCGAAGGCGCATCGTTGATGCCATCGCCGAGATAGCCCACCACATGCCCGCGCTGTTTGAGGGCGAGGATGATGCGGTTTTTCTCGGCAGGACTCACGCGACAGAAAAGGTTTACCTGCTCCACGCGCGCTGCGAGTGCGGCATCATCCATCTGCTGAATTTGAGTGCCGGTAAGCACACCCGTTACAGGCAGCTCGAGCTGGGCGAAGACGTGTTGAGTCACCAGCTCGTTATCGCCCGTGATGATTTTGACCGCGACCCGATCTGCGGCGAGCGCTGCCAACGCCGCCTTGGCGCTCTCCTTTGGCGGATCGAGGAAGGTGGCGAAGCCCGCAAACACGAGCTCGCTTTCATCGCCAAGCACGGCGTGCTGATGGTCCGCGCCCACCTGCCGTGAGGCGATGCCGAGAACCCGGTAGCCGTCTTTACTCAGCGCTTCGAACTGGGCATTGATACTCACGCGTGCCGCATCATCCAGAGGATGAACGCTCGACCCTTCTTCCACGCAATAGCTGACCGAGAGCCGCAAGATATCTTCGGGAGCCCCTTTGACCACGAGCAACCTGTCAGTGCCGTTATCAAGAAGCACCGATACACGCCGGCGCTCGAAGTCGAACGGCACTTCGTCGATCTTGCGCCAGCCGCTGACGTCGATCTCGGTGTGCTCCAGGATGGCGTCGTCGAGTGGGCTCTTCACGCCTGTTTCAAAATAGCTGTTGAAGTAGGCGAGTTTTAGGACCTGAGCACATTCCGTCCCAAGCGGGTCGAGGTGACATTCCAGATGAATACGCGCCTCGGTCAGTGTGCCGGTCTTGTCGGTGCAGAAGACATCCATGCTCCCGAGGTTGTGGATCGACGCGAGCCGCTTGACGATCACCTTGTTCGCCGCCATCCGCCGCGCGCCTCGCGACAGTGTCACCGATACCACCATCGGGAGGAGCTCGGGCGTCAGGCCCACCGCGAGGGCCACTGCGAAGAGAAAGGACTCGAGCCAAGGGCGGTGGAAAAACGCATTGACCAGAAGGACGAAAAGCAGGAGGAGGACCGTCAGGCGGAGGATGAGAATGCCGAAACGGTGCGTTCCCTCTTCAAAAGCCGTGGGCGGGGGCTTGACCAGAAGCGTGTCGGCAATTTCACCAAGCGCCGTCTTCTGGCCCGTGCGGCACATCAGTACCTTGGCCGTGCCACTGATCACCGATGTGCCCATGAGCACGGTGTTACTCGCCGCGTTCACTTCAGTCGTTACTGCTAATTCAGCGGGCGCCTTTTCCACCGGATACGATTCACCGGTCAGGAGAGCCTGGTTGACGAACAAGTCCTTCGCCTCCAGCACCCGACCGTCACATGGAACGACATCGCCGGCTGCAAGCAGCGCCACATCGCCAGGCACCATATCGGCGAGCGGCACCTTGAGCAGTTTCCCATCGCGGAACACCTGTGCACGTATCGCTACCGACTGGCGGAGTTGATCCGCGGCCTGTCCGGCTCGGTACTCCTGCACGAAGTCGAGCGTGACGCTGATAAGGACGATCGTCGCGATAATCAAGAAACCCGTGACGTCGCCGGTAAACGCGGAAAGGGCGCTCGCGGCGAGGAGAATAATGACGAGCGGGTTACGGAACTTCGCGAGGAACTGCAGGAACACCGCACGCTTGCGTTCCCCGTGAACCACGTTCGGCCCGAACTGTTTCAGGCGCGCAGCCGCTTCAGCACTGCTGAGACCGTCGCGGTGTGCCGACCCCTGTTCGAGGAGCGCGGCGACCGGCATCTGCCAGAATGCCGGATCGGCCTTGAGCGGTGCAGGCATTTAGGTCGCGCGGTGCGTTACGCTGCGCCGATGATCATCGGCCGGGGTGTGCTGTCGTCCAAGGTGAATGCAATGTACTCGCATCGAGTAACCGCCGCGTGTGCCGTGCAATCATCAGGTTCTCATCCGTCGGTATGACCCAGGCCGAAACGGCAGAGCCTGCGCTTGAGATGCGCGGGCCGCCTCGCATGTTTGCCGCCGGATCGAGCACGATGCCGAGCCAACGCGCGCGTTCGCAAACGCGCTCGCGTATCTGCTGCGCATGCTCGCCAATTCCGCCGGTGAAGACGAGCGCATCGAGCCCGCCCAGCGCTGCGACAAGCGAGCCGAGCGAGCGTCCGATCTGGTACACGAAGAGCTCTATCGCTTCCCTTGCAGAAGGCGCGTCGCTCGCGAGCAGCGCGCGCATATCGCTCGAAATGCCCGATACGCCGAGGAGTCCCGAGCGCTCGTAAATGAGTCGTTCGATCGCGTGTGCGTCCATACCCTCGTGCTGCAGCAGGTAGAGAATGACGCCCGGATCGAGCGCGCCGCAGCGTGTGCCCATCGGCAGACCATCCAGCGCCGTCAAGCCCATCGTGCTCGCGATGCTGTGGCCGCGGTCGATCGCGCACATGCTCGCGCCGTTGCCAAGATGCGCGACGACGACTCGCCCCTGCGCGCACTCCGGCGCGATCTCCGGCAATACCGAGACGATGTATTCGTAAGAGAGCCCATGGAAGCCGTAGCGGCGCACGCCTTTTGCGGTGAGCTCGCGCGGCAGTGCGAATTGCTGCGCCACTGCGGGCTGCTCATGATGGAATGCCGTGTCGAAACAGGCAACCTGCCGCACCTTGGGCGCGGCAGCCGCGAACGCCCGGATCGCAGCGATGTTGTGCGCCTGGTGCAGCGGCGCGAGGGGGGCCAACGCCTCGATGTCGGCCAGCACGCGATCGTCTATCAGCACGGGTTGTGAATAGTCCAGTCCGCCATGAACCACGCGATGGCCAACGCCATCAAAGCCGGCCTCGCTGCCGACATTCGCGGCGAACCAGTCGTGAATGGCCGCGATCGCATCGCGATGGTGCCGGCCTGAGAGGGCTTTGTCGGCGAGTGTTTCGCCGTTGGGGTCGATCACCTGCAAATGCGCACAGGTGCCGATCCCCTCGACCTGGCCATGCGGGCCGACGGCAAGCGACCGATCGGACTCGGTTTCGAACACCGAAAATTTGACGCTGGACGAGCCCGCGTTGATGACGAGAATAGGCTGGTGCATCCGCTTCATTACGCGAGCTTGCCGATTTCTGCGGCGGCGAGCCCCCGGCGATGGGCGTAGAGCGCAGCGACCGCGCAGCTTGCCATGCGCGTTCGAAGATTGTCCGCGCGGCTGGTCAGAATGACCGGCACGCGTGCGCCCAGCACGATGCCCGCCGCATCTGCATTCGCAAGAAAGGTCAACTCCTTGGCCAGCATGTTGCCGGCTTCGAGGTCTGGTACGAGCAGGATGTCGGCATCGCCCGCAACTGCGGACGTGATGTGCTTGATCGCCGCCGCCTCGCGGCTGATCGCGTTGTCGAGTGCAAGGGGGCCATCGAGGAGCGCGCCCGTGATCTGCCCGCGCTCGGCCATCTTGCATAAGGCTGCCGCGTCGATCGTCGAACGGAATTTCGAATTGATCGTCTCCACGGCCGAGAGGATTGCCACTTTGGGAACCCGGATCCCCAGCGCGTGCGCGAACTCGATCGCGTTCTGTACGATGTCGACCTTGTCTTCCAATGTCGGAAGAATGTTTACCACCGCATCGGTGATGAACAACGGCTTGGGATAGGTCGGGACGTCCATGATGAAGACATGACTGATTCGGCGCGAGGTGCGGATGCCGGTGTCCTTGCGTACCACCTCGGTCAGCAGCTCTTCGGTATGGAGGCTGCCCTTCATCAGCGCGTCAACTTTGCCCGCTCGCACGAGCGCCACCGCCATCTCCGCGGCCGCATGACTGTGCGGCTGGTCGATGATCTGCAGTCCGTCTATTTCCAGCTCGAGCGACGCCGCGAGTGCACGAATCCGTGCTTCGGGCCCGACGAGAATCGGCTCGATGATCTTTGCCGCGGCAGCCTCGAGCGCACCGGCGAGCGATGCTTTATCGCAAGGGTGCGCAACCGCAGTGCGCACGGGGCTCAGCGTACGGCAACTGTGGATCAGCGCATCGTACTTCTCGTGTTTGCGCGGATCGGTCACGTCCAAATCATTTCAAACCCACTCCTTGGGGAACGTCGGTACGCCGTTTTGACGCGCCGCCATCGTCGTCCCATCTGGCCAGATCTTCTACTGAGCCTTGATTTGCTTTGGCACGACGCTTAATGCGGTGCCGAGCCATAACTGAAGAAATAGACGAGCGCAATGAAGCTAATAGGTTGAAGGACTTGGGTTCGAGCGTATTTTTGTGGGGCTTGGCCATTGGGGTCTCCTGAAAGGGCCTGACGCCGCTACAGCGAGAACATCGCTCGCGGCTATACCGTGCAAGAGGTGCACGGAATGGAAGGGTCTGGCAACTCGATGATTTGAACAGGCACGCGCGACGCCGTCCGTGCGCTAACGCGCATAGCCAAACACCGCATCGCCTGCGCGCATCGCAGTACCGCTCATCAGCGAAAAAAAGACCCCGACTCTCCAGCTGCCGGGGTCCATCGCAATCGCTATATTCTATTTAGATTTCGGGAGGGAGCCCAAGAATAAGATAATTCCATGCAACTTCAGACAACTTTTTCTTTGTTCGCTGGTTGGGGTCCGCTCGCGCTCGGGCTGACATTGGCCATAAAATCCTTCACCGAAGCTGCGGCCGCGTCGCGACCGTCGCTAATCGCCTTCGTAAACTGGTCCAGGTACTGCTGCGTTTGTTTATTGGCAGACGCGAGGGGATCGCCGACCAGCTTGGCAATCTCGGCCTGCGTCTGCGGCACAATCTCGAAGCAACTGCGGGTAACGTCCAACACCCTGCGCATGTTCGCTTGATAAAGACTGGTCCATTCGGCGACCAGTGCGCCAGAATCCTTGGTGTTCAGTGTATTCAAGAGCGCTGCCAGATGCTTCGAGTTCTCTGCAAATGCTGCATTGGCGGCTTCGCTTTGTACCTTGAATAGACGCTGGCTGGCTTCGGCCATAATGGTGGCGATGCTCAGTGCAGTCCGCAAATTAGCTTGCTGATCACCGACGGTTGCCTGCGGAGGGCTGTGTGCGTTCGGATTGGACATGGTGTGACCTCTTGAGAAAAAGCCATTGCAGGCTATATGGTCGATCCATATAGGACTTCACCTGAAATGCAATCGCGCGAGTGGCACGCGACGAGTGAAAGAGACGTACGGGAGGGTTCTCGACTCTCAACGGACAGATAGGTACGGAAGAGCACAAGCTCCACTTTTGTGAGCGACAGGTTCCGGTAAACGGCCCATTTATGCGAGCTTGCCATTGAAGTCTTCAGTCGAATCGCCGCGAGCGTGTATGCGACCTAGCGCGACCTAGTAGCCATTGCGCTCCGCGTCAGCTGCGCATTCCGCATAAAACCTGAATGATTGTTTGCAAGGCTCTTTATATCGCGCCGGATGGGTCCCGACCGTTCGGTAGCGCACAGAGCGTTGCGACGCAGGCAAGGTGTGGCTGAGTGACCGAAAAAAGCACGCGGCGAAAGGAACCTTTACATTGATACCCGGAGTCAGAACACTCTGTTTAGGCGAAGAAAAATAGAGCGACGGCCATCTAAAATGTTCTGCCGGCACCGTACTTGCGGGTGACGTTTCCGAATAATATGATGCGGTTGCTGGCGCCGCAGGCCTTGTTCGAATTGCCGCGCAGTGACGTCTGGAGGGATCGAATGGGCGTTTCCGGCGTGCCGTCTCCAAACAAGCTTCTGGCTGCTCTGCCGCCTGAGATATACGAGCGGTTGCAACCGCATCTCGATCTCGTACCGCTCGAACTCGGCGCGTCAGTCTACGAGGCAGGCGGCAAGCAGCCGTACGTATACTTTCCGGCGGACTCCATCGTTTCTTTGCTCTACGTCATGAAGGATGGGGCGTCGGCAGAAATCGCCGTGGTGGGTAACGAAGGTCTCGTGGGCATTGCTTTGTTCATGGGGGGTGAGACCACGCCCAGCCGCGCAGTCGTTCAAAGCGCCGGAGACGCATTCCGGCTGAGCTCCAAGATCATGAAACAGGAGTTCGAGTACGGAGGTCCGCTGCTGCATTTGCTTCTGCGCTATACCCAGGCGCTGATCACGCAGATGGCGCAGACTGCCGTGTGCAACCGACATCATTCGGTGGAACAACAGTTGTGCCGCTGGTTGCTGCTCAGCGCGGACCGTCTGCCTACGAACGAGCTCACGATGACTCAGGAATTGATCGCGAATATGCTCGGGGTTCGACGCGAAGGGGTGACTGAGGCTGCCGGCAAGCTGCAGGAGGCTGGACTCATCCACTACAGCCGTGGCCGTATCACCATCGTCAATCGGCTGAAGCTGGAGAAGCGCGTTTGCGAGTGCTATGCGGTGGTCAAGAAGGAATTCGACCGCTTGCTGCCGGACCAGATCGCGATCTGACGCGCGGTGCTGTGGCCAAATCCAACTGGACTGGAAGTTAGATGAAGCTACGAGGGGCGGGGGAATGACCCGCTCGAATCGCGCGCGCCAGCGGGCTTTCCAGCGGCGCCGCTGACTAGATCGCTGCGAGCCTTCATGCGATCCATCCCCACCATGTAGCCGTTACGCTCGGCGTCAGTTACGCAATCCGCGTGATAGGCAAAGGGGTGTGTGGAGTCTTCTGTATGGTCCTCAGAGCGCCATCTCCAAGCGAAGCCATTTGCCGTGATCATCGGAACGCAAAATATGACAGCAGCTTTCATGTGTCTTCTCGCGTTCGTGATGAAGGGAATAGCATGGGGGCCTTGGGTGGGAACGGAATGTCAGGGTGCTTGGGCATGATATGTCCTGGATCATCTTTCGATCTGGCTGGCCTGCAACCTCCCCGGCGCATTGAATTCCATTCCGGACATGGGTTCTATCCACACCAGATGGTCTCGAATGTCTTCGACACCCGGTACGTTCTCTACAAGTACTCGTAATGCCATCCGCTCTCGTTCGTCGAATATGGTTCCCCAAAGATCAACGACGCGGTTGCGCACCACTACGCTAATGCCATAGCTCGGTCCCCAGGCTTCCTTTGCCACCGCCGCCAGGATTTGGTCGCGCACGGTGCGGTCCGTCGGAAGCACCGGGGGACCAGCATCTATCTGGCTCATAAACGCACGCAGTAGGTTCGCTCGGCTGACGATGCCCACCACTTCTCCGCCGCGAAGCACAGGCACGCGCTTTACCCGGTGCCGCTCCATGAGCGAAACTACCTCATTCAGCGGCGTATCCTCAGCAACGCTCACTACATGCCGCGTCATCACTTCGTCTACTTTACGCCCGTGAGTATGTACGTACTCCCGTGCGAGGCGCCCGGGTCCCAGACAGAATTCGAGCCAGCGCAGACGTTTCTTGATGCTGCCCGTCTCTTCTCGCCGCATGAAGTCACCTTCGGTGACCATCCCAGCGATTTTGCCCGCCGCGTCTACAACCGGCAGGCCGCTGATGCGATTGTCGAGCATCAAACGTGCTGCCTGCTCCACAGAATCAGTGCCTGCGACTGTAACGACCGAGATCGACATAATGTCTGAGGCGTTCATGGCTTCTTTCCGCGGTTAACGGCGTTAATGGTTGGTTCGGGAAACAGAATCCCAATTTGCGGGGTTGCAACAGTCAACCGATAGTGCCTCTTGACTAACGCCAATTTGGTGTCCCGATCAGGTCGGAACCGATGAACTGACCTTGCCGCGATTCCGCGAACACAAGTGTGCGCGGAACGCCCATCCCGGTCCGTGCGGTAACACGCTTAGGACACTAAACGGAGACCCCGTCCCGACGGGGAACAAGACCGAACCGCGCACTGGCTCAGTATGCCCAGCAATGGCAGGCGAGCCGAAACTCCGCCCCTGTATTAGCGTGTGTTGCGGGACTTGCTCGACGAAGCCCCCGCTCCAAACCAAACTAAAATGCAGAAGCGCCTTGGAGGAATTTTTGGTACGGTAGCGCACATACACGCGCGTCAAAGCGGTTTAGGGTGTCGAATAAGCCATCCGAGGCTACGCGACCACATCGTCTTGGTGTACCCCACGCGGCATCGGCCCAAACCGGAGCCCAAAGCCAAGGCATGCTATACGAGTTTCTCACCGAAAATCGCGACGAGTTGATCGCGCGCTGCAGAGCAAAAGTTGCGAAGAGGCTCGCACCGCAAGCGTCCTATGTAGAGCTGCAATACGGTATCCCGCTATTCCTCGAACAACTTATCAAGACGCTTCACCACGAGAACGCCTGTTCTTTTTGGGAGAGTCACAACCATTCCGCTGAGTCACCGTCTCGCCCAAGCGCTACCGGCTCGGAGATTGGCAAGAGCGCCACCAAACATGGCAGTGAATTACACCGGCGGGGATTGACTGTCGATCAGGTGGTTCACGACTACGGCGATCTCTGCCAAGCGGTCACGGAGTTAGCCGTCGAGCTGAACGCACCGATTGCCGTTGGTGAGTTTCACACTCTCAATCGCTGCCTCGACAATGCCATTGCGGACGCGGTCACCGAGTACACGCGCCGTCGTGATTTGGCTGTCTTGGATCAAGGAAACCAGGCGATGACCGAACGCCTGAGTTTTCTCGCCCACGAACTGCGCGACCTGCTCAATTCGGCCATGCTCGCGCAGAAGGCGCTCAAAAGTGGCAACGTGGGTGTGGTAGGCGCCACTGGCGCATCACTTGATCGCAGCCTCGAAGGAATGCGCGATCTTATTGATCGCTCACTTGCCGAGGCACGCCTAACATCAGGGCTCCGCACACGAAAAGAGCGAATCTAGGTCGGCGAATTTATTGACGAAGTTCAGATCGCCGCCGCCATGGAAGCCGAGTCCAAGGGAGTCGGACTCACCATCGAACCCGTGGAGCAAGGACTGGCGGTTGATGCTGACCGACACATGCTTTCTTCAGCGGTCTCAAATCTGCTGCAAAACGCATTCAAGTTCACGCACCCTCACGGTCACATTTCGTTGAAAACTCACGCCACAGCTGATCGCGTTCTGATTGAAATTCGGGATGAATGCGGTGGCTTGCCGCCGGGAAAAGCGGAAGAGCTATTTCAACCGTTTATGCAGCGTGCAGCCGACCGCACTGGGGTCGGCCTGGGCCTGTCAATCAGCAATCGGAGCATCGAAGCAAATGGCGGAGGGCTCCACGTGCGCAACCTTCCGGGTAAGGGATGCATCTTCACCATTGATTTACCTCGGCAATCATGAATACTGAAACCTTCCGAAGCTTGCTGCTGGCTTCCCTCGCTCGCGGCGCAGGTGCGCGCAGCGAGCCCCGCCGGCCGGGGTCACAAATCGAGGGTGTGAATGACCTCGCTAGGATAGTCGAGGTTGACTTTGCGGTGGAAGCCCAGGCTTTCGGCAAGACGGTGCATGGCCACATTCCCCGCCATATCGATGGAGACCATCCGCTTGATTCCGCGCTGACGCGCCACTTCGATCAGGTGGCGCATGAGCAGTTTGCCTAGCCCCTTACCCTGCCATTCGTCACTGATGGTCACGGCACATTCGCAGTTCTCTCCGCCATCGCCTGTGCAGAACCGGCTCACACCAATTTCTTTCTTCTCGCCTGAATCATGACGTAACGCGATGAATGCCATGTCGCGCTCGTAATCCAGGTCGGTCATTCGTCTGATCAGGTCGTCGTTCACCTGTATCTGGCCGAGGAAGCGATAGCTTCGCGACTCCGGCGACAGCCGCTCGAGGAATGCTCGTTCCAGCATGGCGTCCTCCTTGCGAATCGGACGGATCAGTATCCGGGTGCCGTCTCGAAGTGTCTCGTGCCAGTGCGCGGTGGGATCGAAGCCCATTACCGATTCGTTGCTCATTTGCGCAACGCCCGTTGTCTCGCGTGGTTTTGTGTGCATTGTCGAGCTGTCGATGGTTGTCATTGCCTGTCTCCTGTTTAAAAAGACGCATATAGTTTGTCGAGCGTTCAAGCAAGAACACGCCAGTGGAACCGCCGCATCACAACACGGACCGCGACCCACCAAGGCGCTCCTTTACAGACCACTCAGTCCGGCGCAGCTGTTCGAAAAAAGCTACAGATCGGCCCTGCGCAGCCTCAAAGCATTGCCGAGGACCGAAGCGTGCGGGCTCCGACAACGCTTCATAGCCAGAGATAACGTCGAAGAGTTCTTCGTCTATGGAGCCTTGACGCAGGCGGTGGAACGTACGGCGAAGATTTGCCAGCAATTCGTCGATGTTTCTGTCGGCGCGTTCCATCGCCGCCAGGCGGCTCGCGTTTTCGCTCGCGAGGGATTCGGCGCATGCCCGAAAGAGCGAGATGAAAAGATATTCGCGGATGAGTGCGCGGAGCGTCGTGGTGCCGTCAGGCATGACCTCGGGCACGTTTGCAGTCGGCCAGTGGACCTGGGACAGACCGTCTTGCCATTGCGCGTCGAGCGGCAACAGCCGCTGGCTGACCGGTTCGTAGAGTGCCCCCGAGTGCTGGCGGTTATGGAAGACGTAAAGACGCGCATTGTGGCCTTTGGCCCGACGTGCCTCGCTTTCGATCTGGATCCGGCCGACAAGCGGGGTGATGGCCTTGACCGAATTTGGCACCGCGAAGACTTCCATCAGCGGCAGACCGGCGTCAGCCAGGCGCGCATGAACGCGCTCACCGACTGCCCAGACGTGGGGTTTTCCGGGCAGAGCAGCGAGTGTCTTGATCGCATAATCCGCGACCACGTCATTAAACTGACCCACTAGTCCCTGGTCGGAGCCGAATACGATGGCGCCGATCGCACTCGCATCGGGCTGTACTTTCCCTTCTACCGTCAAGGGCGCTGGCTTGCTTTGCCTGAAGCAAGCGCCCAACCCGACCTCCACGGTTCGGTAGTAGTCGGCCAGTGCGATCACCGATTTCTCGTATTGTCCGATGCTCGAGGCGGCCAGGGCTTTCATCGTGCGGACGACCGACTGCAGATCTCCGGCACCGCTAATCTTTCGGCGCAAGCTGGCCGTGCTGTCGCTCATCGTTTCTCCTTGAGCGCGGTCTTGGGCTTGATCTCGATTGGGGTCTCCAGCGTGGACTCAGGTTCAGGCTCGGGCCCGGCGTTGGCTTCGGGTTTAAATTCCAGCTTGGATTCGAATGGTGCGAGCGATTCGCGGGCGATGTCGATAATTGTTTTGCGATCCTCGTCGTTCAATTCTGCGGCAGTTTCGAATCGCTTACAGATCTCGACCGGAATGTTCGCCGCCGCCTCGTGCACGGCATGCTCGGCGTCTACCATCTGGTCAATCGGCACCGAGTCGAAGAGTTTCGCCGTCAAGGCGAGCAGGATGGCGATTTGTGCGGGCACGGACACCAGAGAGGATTGCGGCTGCTTGAGGCAGGCGCGGATCCGCCGTCCATGCTCGATGATCTTGCGGGTGTCTTGATCGAGACGGGCGCCGAACCGGGCGAAGGTCTCGAGTTCTTCGAACTGCGCGTAGGCAAGCTTGAGGTCGCCCGCAACCGCGCGGTAGGTCGCCAGTTGCGCCTTGCCGCCCACGCGCGAGACCGATTTGGCCACATCGACCGCGGGCAGAACGCCCAATTCGAACAGCGAGGGCGATAAATAGATCTGCCCATCCGTAATGGAAATCAGATTCGTCGGAATATAGGCGGAGATGTCCTGCGCTTCAGTCTCGATGATGGGCAGCGCCGTCAGCGAACCACCCCCGCGTTCCTCGCGAAGATGAGTGGCGCGTTCCAGCAGCCGCGAATGAATATAGAAGATGTCGCCGGGGAACGCTTCGCGACCGGGCGGTCGGCGCAGCAGGAGGGAAAGCTCACGATACGCGCGCGCATGCTGGGTGAGGTCGTCATAAACGATCAGCACATCGCGACCCGTTTCCATGAAATGCTCTGCGATGCTGGTCGCGGCGTAAGGAGCGATGTAGGCGAGCCCTGGCGCGTCGTTGCCTTCGGTCACAACGACGACGGTGTAATCCATCGCGCCCTGTTCGCGCAGGACCGCTACCGTCTTCGCCACGGCGGATGCGTGCTGACCGATGGCGCAATACACGCATACAACCTGCTGGCCTCGCTGGTTGAGGATGGTATCGAGCGCAATGGCGGTCTTGCCGGTCTGCCGATCACCCAGAATCAGCTCGCGCTGACCGCGCCCGATGGGTATGAGCGCATCGATCACTTTGAGGCCGGTCTGCAGCGGCACGGTGACCGGCGCCCGACCCATGATCGGCGCAGCCGGGCGCTCGATCGGCAGGCGCTCGCTGGCGGCTACTGGGCCGTTGCCATCAAGGGGCCGACCCAGCGGGTCGATGACGCGTCCCAGGAGTTCGTCGCCCACGGCGACGTCCATGACCCGGCCCGTGCGCTCGACTTCATCGCCTGCATGCAGATGCCAATAGTCGCCGAGCAGCACCACGCCGATTTCGCCCTCGTCCACGTTGAACGCAATGCCGTACACACTCCCCGGAAACTTTACCAACTCGTCGAAGCCCACGCTCGGAAGGCCGGAAACCTTCGCGATACCCGTGGACACGTTCGTGATAGTGCCAACCTCGCGTGGTGTCAGTTGCGGCGTGAAGTCTCTCCGCGCCTGTCTTATTCCGGAGAAGGCGCGATCGAAGACACGCTGCAAGCTTTCAGGCGCGGCGTTCATCGGAGGTTCACCACAGACTTCGGCTCGGCCTCGATCTCATGTGACGGCTCAGACTTCCCTTGCTCCATCACGAGTTCGGCGACGGCCTTTTCCAAAGACGCGAGATAATCTGCGATGCTCCACGCGACCTTTTGTCCATTCGTGGTGAGCTCGATACCGCTGATCACCTCCGGCGCGGTCTCGAAGCGGACATCGATTTGAGCCGAGAAGGTTTCATTCAGTGCAGCCTGAAGCGCCGCGCGCTGTTCCGCTGGCAGTTCAAATGCACTGCGCAAGAGCGCGGGGGAGGACGATGTCTTGAGCGCCTCTGCAAGTCTTTCTTTCGCCACGCCGTCCATCTCTCGTAAGCGGCGAGTGAACACACCCCGCAGGCGTTCTTCCAGACTCGCCGAGGCGAGATCCGTCAGAGCCTTTCTCGCAATGGCGAAGACTTCCTGCTGCGTCCGACGAATGATGGATTGATTCAGGTTATGAGCGTCGCGTGTCAGCGCTTCCTGTCGCTTGGTACCCGAAGCGTCGGCTGCTTTGCGCGCTTCCTCGATGAGTCGCTGACGTTCGGCTTTCGCATCGATCATCGCCTGGCTCAACAGTGCGGCGCGCTGCTCGTCGAACGCACGATTCCGGTGTCGGAACTCATCACGCTCCTTCAGGGCTTCGCCCTTTTTTGCATCGGCGTCCGCGAGGGCCAAAGCGATCCGCTTCTCCCGCTCGTCGATGGCGTGGAGGATGGGCTTGTAAAGAAAGCGCTTCATCAACCACACCAGGATGAGAAAGTTGAGCGCCTGCGCACCGACGGTGAACCAATCGATGAGCACGCGTTACTTTCCCCCGGTCTGCGTGATGGCGTGATTCCAGAACGGATTGGCGAAAATAAGGATCATCGAGACCACGAAACAGTAGATGGCCGTGGATTCGATCATCGCCAGACCTACAAACAGGGTCCGCGTGATGGTGGCGGAGGCGTCAGGCTGCTGGGCAAGCGAGGTCAGCGCCGTCGCGACCGCCCGTCCTTCCGCCAACGCGGGCCCCATCGTGCCGAAACCAGTGGTAAGGCCGGCGATGACAATCGATGCCACCGCGATAATAGTCATGCTATCCATAGTGTCCCTGGTCAAGTTCGTTATAGGTCAAGCTGCGGGCCTGGGTTTGATAGTGCGAGTGGCGGCTGCGATGTAAACCGCAGCTAGAATGCTGAAGATATACGCCTGCACCATGCCAGTGAGCAGACCGAGAGCCGTCATGACCACTGGAAAGACGAAGGGCGTGATGGCGAGCAGAATACCGATGATCATCGCGCCGCTCATCATGTTGCCGAACAAGCGGACAGCAAGCGCGAGCGTGCGCGAGACTTCGCCGATGATGTTGAACGGGAGCATAACGAAGGTCGGCTCGACGTAGGACCTAAGGTACCCACGCATCCCTTGTGATTCGATGCCGTAAAGCGGCACCGCCACAAACACGCACAGCGCGAGTGCGGCCGTCGTCGAGAGGGAACCCGTAGGCGGCTCGTAGCCGGGGATTACCGCGCAGAGAGTCGCCGTGGCAACGAACAGAAACAGGGTGCCCAGAAAGCCTAGATACTTCTCCGGATTGCGCAGGCCGACTTCTTCGATTTGTTTCCCAATACCGGTGACGACAATTTCCAGAAGGTTCTGCCAGCGGGTACGTTTCAGATCCGTCGAAAGTTTGCGCGTGATCAGTTTTGAGCCCACGGCCAGGACGAGCATGAGCAGCCAAGTGAACACAATCGTCGCGTTGAGTTTGAGAAACCCGTTTTGCCAGAAGATCATGTCGTCAGGACTAAGGCGCATGGCTCGCCTGCGGCGCCGCGCGCCTTTGGCTTTCCTCCGGTGGTCGGATCAGCCACGTCACAATCAAGCGAGCCATAATAAATCCGACGAGACAAAGCAGGAGCCGCTGCCAGGAACCGGCGGAGACAAAGTAAAACCCGCCCAGGCCAATGCTCATCCGCAACAGCAGGCTGCCTGCGAACCAAAGCCCGGGCCGTTCACACGAAGCGCACTTGCGAACGGTCCACCAAAGACCGCCAAAGAAAATCGCACCTAGCATCGCCCCTGCCATCCACGCCAATGCGAGGGTTGGCGTTTCAGTCATCGCTATTTCCCTGTTCTTCCCGCATTGCCTTGTCTTCCCTGGCGATCCAATGCCACGCATTGAAACAGCCGACCACGAGCCCGGCCACCAACAGCGCCAGCGTCCAGGAACGCGTGCCCGGGTGGTGCTTATCGAGCCAGAGACCTAGCGCCGCGCCCAGCAGCGTCGGGACGACCACCGACCAGCCGACGAGCCCCATCATGCCCAGGCCGAACCACACGCCCGGCGCGGCGTTACGCCGCGCCTTTAACTTGCGCTCCACCTTCGTGCCGATCTGCTCGGCCAATGTCGGCGTTTTCGAGACGTGCCTGGCTGGCTCGTCATTCATCTCGAAACGCCGCGAAGCGGCGCACAAATCCAGTTTCTAATTTCGCGATGGCCAAGCGTGCGCTTTGCTCGTGCTCGTTCAGCGTCAGAAACTCCTCCTCAACCGAATCGCGCAACCGACGAAGGTCCATTCCGCCTATCGCCCGACGCACCGATACGAGCACATCATCGCCCGTCTTTACCAGCACCCCTTCGTCTACAGCCACGTAGCACTCGCCCTCCGCTTCGGTTTCGTAGATCAGAATTCCGGGCGTCAGCGCCGCGATGCAATCGAGTCGATGGGGCAAGAGGCCAAACGAACCTTCGGGGGTCTCCGCCACGATGCGAGATACACCGGTTTTCTCGGCGAAGATTTGGAAGGGCAGGAGAACCTTAAGATTCATGAGCGTCGGCGGCAAGGGGCGTTGCTCGCGGCTTCGCACTGGAGTTCGTTTTTCCCTTCGCTTCCTCGATCGCCCCGATCATGTAGAGCGCGCTCTCCGGATAGTCTTGGAATTCATCACGCAGGATTCGCTCACAGCCGTCGAGCGCGTCCTCGAGGCTGACGAGCTTTCCTTTGAGTCCGGTGAACTGCTCTGTCGTGAAAAAGGGCTGGGTAAGAAAACGCTCCAACCTGCGGGCGCGGGCAACCACGTTGCGATCCTCCGGCGAAAGCTGCTCGAGCCCGAGCATCGCGATGATGTCCTTGAGCTCCGCATATTGCGCGAGGGTGCGCCGGATTTCCTGCGCCAAGCCATAGTGCCGTTCGCCAACGATGCCCGCCGTAGTTATTTTGGAGTTGGATTGCAATGGGTCGATGGCCGGATAAAGCGCTTCGCTCGCTCGCTTGCGTGAGAGCACGATCGAGGCGGAGAGATGGGAGAACGTATGCACCGCCGCCGGATCGGTGAAATCGTCCGCCGGCACGTATACCGCCTGGATTGACGTAATGGCGCCGGTATCGGTGTTGGCGATGCGCTCCTCCAATCCCGATAGTTCCGTGCCCATCGTGGGCTGATAGCCCAGGCGCGACGGCATCTGTCCCATCAAACCGGATACTTCCGAGCCGGCTTGAATAAAACGGAAAATATTGTCGATGAGTAACAGCACGTCGCGGTGCTCGTCGTCTCGAAAATATTCCGCCATCGTCAGTGCGGCATGGCCTACTCGGAAACGTGCGCCCGGAGGCTCGTTCATCTGGCCGAATATCATCACCATATTCGGCAACACCCCGGCCTCCTTCATGTCGCGGTGAAGCTCCTCGCCTTCGCGGCAACGCTCACCGATGCCGCAAAAAATGCTTACGCCTTCCTGATTCCCAACCATGTTGTGAATCATCTCGGTGAGCAACACGGTCTTGCCCACGCCCGCACCGCCGAACAGGCCGGCTTTACCGCCACGCTCCAGCGGCATCAGCAGATCGATAATTTTGATGCCGGTTTCGAAGATCTCGGATTTTGTGGAGCGCCGTGCCAACGGCGGCGGCGCTCGATGCACGGTACGCCACTCGGTTTGCAAAGGCGCCGGCTTGCCATCGATCGCGTTTCCGAAAACGTCGAACATGCGCGAGAGAATTCCCTTGCCGACCGGCGCCTTTAGCGGCCCGCCGGTGTCTTCCACTGCCATGCCGCGCGCCAGGCCTTGAGTGGGCGTTAGCGCGATGCCGCGAACCCGATGCGCATCGAGTTGAGCCAGCACCTCGATGGCCATTTGCCTCTCGTTTCCTGCTCGAAGCAACGAGTGGATCGGTGGCAGACGCTCATCGAACCGAACGTCGACGACGCTGCCGCGCACAGCGACGACCACGCCACGACACGACGCACTGATGTTGTCTTCCACTGCTTCAGATGTTCCAGGAATTACTCGTGTATCAGACTGCCCGCCTTACGCTCTTGAAGAAGGACACCACGGCATGGTTCGCGCGGCCTGGTGACGACGTCAGGTTCGATCCCGGCCTCACGTGGGCGTCGGCG
>JAQGNH010000255.1 GCA_028291945.1 Betaproteobacteria bacterium | reverse complement strand
CTTGCCAGCGGCGCGTGGTGATCACGGCGAGTCGGCACTGGCATGGCCCTCGCGAAGAGCGCACGCGAAGTGGCGTCCCGCGGATCCCGGACGCATCGTCGCAGCGCACGTAGATAACTCGGCTACTCGTTCAAGCCATTTTCCAGCAAAAGGCGCTCACATTCATCGAGCAGCTTAAGCGCCGTTTCCGAGTGGTATCGGGGATCGAGCGCCTCCATCATTTCGTGCGCCGTATATTGCCCCGCCTGGTGCGACAGCGTGGCCGCGAGGTGCCGCGCCAAGTCGTCGCTCAGTTCCGACAATATGCGTCGCTCCGGCAGCGATAGTTGCAGCTTGGATCGGGACAACCAGTCCGCAGCGAGGCTCACGCCATGCGCCAGCGTGATCCATTGACCGTGTTCGTAGTACTTGGAAAGTCGTTCTGCGGTGAGCGCGAACAGCAGGGCTTTGCGCGTGTCGAGGTCAAGCTTGACGGGAATTTGCATTCAGCCTTTCACTCGCCTTCCCAGTAATCGGCCCGCTGGTTCGCGCGCCCGACAAAACGGAACATCTGCGGTTTGCCGTTCGCATCGGCAAACTCGTGCAGAACACCAAACTTCCCGGTCTTCGGATAATCGACGATCTCGGGTGAGATCTTCGTGCTGACCGCGAGATATTTGAGCTCCACGCTCCCAGTATTGACGAATTGATGCGCAGTCTCGGGGCCGCCGGGCGGACAGGCCACCACGTCTCCGGGACGCACCGGATGAACCGCGTCTCCGACGTGCAGCTCACCTTCGCCTTCGAGTATGAAGAACATCTCTTCGTTGATCTGATGGTTGTGAGTGGGGAAAGCGCGCTTGCCGGGCGGCACGGCTGTGACGTTATAGCCGAGCTTCTGCGCGCCGAGCTTACGCGCAATCTGGCCCATGCGCGGCGCGTAGCGCTCCGCCGCGGCGCCGGTTGGAGCGAAAGCTGAGGGAAACGGTTGCATCTCGACGTCGGCAATGTTGATGATGGGGCGAGACATGAAAGCTCCTGTGAAACGGCGAGCCGACATACTGCACTAAACAAATCGGGACGCAAATCTCTTTGCATGTCCACCCTCGAGTAGCCATTCTTGGCCGGAACTCGTAAAACATGCGAAGCCGACAACAACGTAAGGACAGCGTAAGGCAAGTCAAGAAACAATGAGCTGACGCGAGGAGCTTACCGTGTAGAGCTCGTAATGCAGTTCGGGAGGGCGTCGATGAAACTCACATCAGCCGAATGGTCGCCAGTTCTGTTCCGAATTGTCCGCGTCCACTTCCGCGTTTTAATTGCAGCGCTTGCCCTCGCGATCGGTGCGGTGAATGCGCAAAGCTATCCTGCAAAACCGGTGCGTGTCATCGTGCCTTTCCCGGCGGGCGGCATCTTCGACCTTGTTGCCCGTGCGGTAACTGACAAGGTTGCCGCGAGCTGGGGTCAACCGATCATTGTCGAACCCAGGCCCGGCGCCAGCGGAAACATCGGCGCGCAACTGACGAGGAGCGCGACGCCGGATGGTTATACGCTGATGCTGGCCGGGGTGTTCCTCGCAGTGAATCCAACGCTTGACGCGAACTCCAGGTTTAAAGCTGCGGACTTCGCCGGCGCCGCGCTCGTCGGGGTGGCGCCCAATGTCTTTGTCGTACCGGGCAGCCTGCCCGTGAGCTCGCTCAAAGAATTCGTCGAGTATGCAAAGGCACGACCTGGCAAGCTCAATGCAGGCCACGTTGGCACCGGCGGCTTCGCTCACCTGTGCGCGCTTCTGTTCGCGGGCTATACCGGGATTGACCTGGTGATCGTTCCATACAAAGGACAGCCGCAGGCGATACCCGACCTGTTGACCGGCCAAATCTCCATGATGGTCCTCGCCAACACGTTCGTGATTCCGCACGTCAAGAGCGGAAAGCTCAAGGCGCTCGCGGTCACCGGTGCAACGCGCTTCAAGGATCTGCCGGACGTCCCTACCATCGTCGAAGCAGGATTCCCGCTCGAGACCAGCGCGGTTCAGTGGTTCGGGTTCGTTGCGCCGGCCAGAACGTCCAAGGAGCACATCGCTCGCTTCAACGCCGAAGTCAACAAGGCCCTCAAGTCACCCGACGTGATCGATCGTCTCGAGAAGATCGGTGTCGTCCCCACGATCGGCTCGCCACAGGAATACGACACCCTCATTCGCGCAGAGACGGAGCGCTGGGCACGGCTCATCAAGGAGCGGAACCTCAAGGCCGATTGACGTCCTTATCCTTCGGCCCAACACGCATCAGCGCAAACCCGCTCTCTTGCCGCCGCGACGGAGCTTCGGTTGACAGCGATCATGTTCCCCCTCAATGTCATATCGAGCTTGCTATATGTCACAGGAGGGGGCGATATGACGATGCTGGCGAGGGCGCGGGACAGTACACGGAACCGGCGCGCGCATGCCGGCTTTGCATTCACGTTCGCGCTTGTTGCCCTGGTCGGCGCAAGCCCGGACGTGATCGCGCAGGCGGCATACCCAAACAGGCCGATACGCCTCATCGTTCCCTATCCGCCAGGGGCGGGCACCGATTTCACCGCGCGAGAGGTCGGCGCACACTTCTCCAAAGCGCTCGCGCAGCCGGTGGTGATCGACAACCGGCCTGGCGCGGCCGCGACCTTGGGGCATGCTCTCGCCACGAAGGCACCGCCAGATGGTTACACGCTGCTCCTCGGAACGACCGGAGGTCTCGTGTCCGGACCCGCGCTGATGGGCTCGAAGATTCCGTACGACCCGCTCAAGGATTTCGCAACGATCGGTCTTGCGACGTATGTGCCCTATGCGTTGGCCGTGACTGCGAGCCTGCCTGCCAACAACATCAAAGAGCTGATCGACATCGCGAAAGCTTCGCCTCGTAAGTTGAACGTTGCATCGCCGGGGGTCGGTACGCCCAATCACATCGGCGCGGCGCAACTGATGACACTCACCGGCATCGAGCTCGTTCACGTGCCTTACAGGGGCAGCACGCTCGCACTGAGCGATCTTGTCGCGGGTAACGTGCAGCTCCTCGTAACGGGGCTGCTGCAACTGGTGCCGCACCACCGCGCGGGGCGCATCAGGATCCTCGGCGTCGGCCATCCGCAACGGATCAAGGCGTATCCGGATATCCCGACAATCGCGGAAACAGTGCCGGGCTACTACAACACCGGCTGGTGGGGCATCGCCGCGCCCGCCGGCACCTCGAAGGCGATCGTCGATCGACTCAACGCGATCATGAACAAAGGCCTGGCAACGCCCGAGACGCTGCAGCGCTTCGAAACAGCCGGCCTCGAAGTCGCGACCACGACGCCGCAGGGATTTCACGACATGATCAAGTCCGATCTGCAGATGTGGAGCAAGCTGATCAAGGATGCGAAGATAACGGTGGATGTGCTGCCGTGAGCGGGATCGCGAGCCGAGCGCTTGGGCAGATGTTAACTGCCGAGGCGTTGAGCCATAGACGCGTGAGTTGAAATAGAAGAGCGGGCGAAAACTGCAAGCGCGGCCGTCCCAACCAAAAGTGCTGCGCCGACGACGTAGAAGCTGACCTCTATGCCCCATGCTTCGGCGGCGATACCCATGACAGCCGGTGTGACGATCGATGCGAGCCGAGTCACGGCATTGCGCAGTCCTACGCTCGCGCCGTGTGCCGCAGCGGGCACCGCGCGTCCCAGTATCGAATAGACGAGTGGTTGACTGAGCCCTTGACCGATTCCGCGTACCGCTGCGGCCATGACAAGCAGACCGAAGACACGCCCGATGAGCGGAGTGGCCGCGATCGCCAGAACCGAGGTGGTGATGCACGCGATGACCAGCCAGTGTGCGCGCATCACGCGCTCCAGCGGTGCGGCCATGAGCGAGCCCAGGACCCCGAAAAGCTCGCACAGCGCGACGAGCGTGCCGATGACCGTGCCGCTCATGCCAAGGTCGCCGAGATACACCACGTATAGAGAGGCCTGGATCGCTCCCGGCGCATTTCTGAAGAAACTTACGCCGAGCACGAACGCGACAGCGGGAATCGCAGCAAGCGCGAGCGCGTTCTTGTGCTCGGACCATCGCGGCAGCAACGCGCCGATGGAGCGCGAGGGTGTCAGACGTGTCGCCCTCGCGGGTTGACCCTGATCTGCGAGCGCACGCGTACCGTACGCCGCCGACGCGACGATGCCCGATGCCCACAGCGATATCGACGCAAACGCCGCCCAAGCACCGAAGGCATCCCATATCGCGCCTACCATGACAGGACCGAGAAACGTGCCTATGCGCGAGACGAGACTGAAATACGCGAGCTTTGCGGTATCGCCGTGGCTGGACTGCAGGTTCCACGTTTGTCCGGCCGACATCCCCAGACTCGACGAAAGGCCGAGCAACAGCTGCAATAACACCAGCACCGTAAACAAGCTCGATATCGGATAGACCAACGGCAGAACGGTGCTCACGACTCCAACGCACCCCAGGACGCGGCGGGTGCCCCATTGATCCATGAGTATTCCGCCGTGAATCGATAGCGCAGTTGGAAGGACAGATCTCGCCGCAACGACAAACCCGATTTCTGCCGCAGACAAACCAGCCGCTACGCCGTACAGGGGCACGACGACGCCGAGCATGTCCCACACGCCGTTCGTGAAGAGCGCAGCACCTAGAGTGGCATGGATCTCGCGCTTTTCGATCGAAGCCGGGGGTGTTTCCGATTGCATTCGCGGAGCGTAACAGGCGCGCCGATCAGGAGGAAATCAGCAGCTTGCAGCCTCGCGTCGAATCCAGCTTCTGCATCAGGCGGCTCTCGACCGCGGGGTTTGCAACTCAGAGCCGCTGTCAGCGCTACTGTGCATGACGATCTCTGAGTTGACGCGCTGCCTGTGCCATGTTGGAGAGCTTTGCCTCTGCGACTGAAGCGGAGCTCACGGGATTGTCTGCAAAGGTTGCGAAGCCGCAGTCCGGGTTGAGCAGCACGCGCTCCGGCCCGAATATCGCAACCGCACGTTCGATCTTCGCCACGATTTCGTCGACGCTTTCGATCTGCTCGAGCTTCTGATTGACAACGCCCACGCCTACTCGACGATCGGCAGGTAGCGACCTCAGCACTTCCATCTCACCGGCGCGCGGCGTGCACAACTCGAGAAAATAGGTGCCGACGTTGAGCTCATGCAGTGTTTTGACGAGTGGCTCGTAGCTCCCGGAAAGGCACGTCGATTCGTCAGTCGTCCAGTTGCCGCGGCAAATGTGAATTGCAGTGCGTTCCACCGGGAATCCATCGACGACCGCGTTGAGCAGGTCGCGCGCGAAGCCGAGCTCTGTTGCGGGATCGCCTTTTTCCGACAACGCGCCACACATGAACGAGCGCTGCGTCTTTGCGCCGGTGAACACGACTTCGGTCAGCACCGGCTCATCGAATTGCACCAGCGCTGCGCCCGCCGCGAGCAGAAATGCAAGCTCTTCACGCAGCACACGCACGATGTCGCGCGCCAGATCCTCCCGCGTCGCGTATGCGCGATCCGAAATGCATTCCATCCACATCGTGCGCGTCAGGAGATATGGTCCCGGCAACGCGACTTTGACCGGCTTAGGCGTGAGCCGCTTGACGAATTCCAGCTCGTGCACCGCAATGGGTTTCGATCGGCCGAGCGGTCCGAACACGGCGGGATGGCGGACTTCGCCGGCAGGCACGTCGAGTGCCCGCAGCTCGCGCTCGAACTCCTCTGGATCGTCCACCAGCGGCAGCAGGTCCGTGAGCGGGATCAGCTGGCAGTTGTCGAGAATGCCGGCGACAAAGCTCGAATAGCTGTCTCTTCGCTGCTCGCCGTCAGTCATCACGTCCACGCCGGCGCGCACCTGAGCTTCGACTACGAGCCGAACCGCATCGTCGGCGGTCGTGGCGAATTCCGCATCGGCGAGCCGGCCTTCCATATGCTCGTGCATCGCCTGAAGCATCCAGCGCGGACGCGGCCAGCTGCCGATTCCCATCACCGAAAAGGGTGCAATGGCGGGGGCGGCAGCGGGCTCCGGCAATCGTTCGGGAATGATCACCTGCCGTACTGCTTGATACTCCGGTGCAACGCTCGTTGCCTTTGCTGATGTCTGCTTGCGCTCGGCGAGCTTACCCTTGCAAACGAGAAAGCTTCGCTGCCGGCCATTCTCGACGAGGGAGACCAGCTCGTTGCCCGTCATGCGGCACCACGCCGGCAGGTCTTCCTTCACCGAAATCTCTGTTGAGCGAATCTCCAGCAGGCCGCCACGGTCCAGCGGATCGATGTGTTTGCGGATGAGCAGCAGCAGCCCGTTTCCGCAGTCGAGATCGCCCCCGTCGAAGCTCGTATCGGGTGCCTGTGTATGTTTGTTAATCGGTTCCATATCAGTCCTTGGAGTCCAGTGCACGCGAATCAGTTGATCATGCCCTGGAGCTCGGCGTTGCCATAAAGCCGCTCTGCCATCGTCGTATCGAAACCATCAGCGCGCATGTCGACGACGAGTCGGCCGCGCACGAGTCCGACGATTCGATCGGCATAGCTCTGCGCGAGGTGCAGTTGATGCAGGCTGCACACCACGGCTACGCCGTCGCGGTGGCAGATTCCTCGCAGCAAATCCAGGATGCCGGCGCTGATTTGCGGATCCAGGCTCGCCACCGGCTCGTCGGCGAGGATCACATCGGGGCGCTGCGCAAGCGCGCGGGCGATCGCGACGCGCTGCTGCTGGCCGCCCGAAAGCGTATCGGCGCGCTGCTCGGCCTTGTCCAGCAGTCCAACCCGGTCGAGACATTCGAGCGCGAGCAACTTGTCTTCGCGCTTGAAACGTCGAAGCCAGCCGCGCCACTTCGGTACATATCCGAGACGTCCGGCGAGGACATTCTCGAGAGCACTCAGCCGATTGACGAGATTGAACTGCTGGAACACGACGGCAATACGCCGCCGCTCCCGACCGCGAAAGTGCGTCATGTCGAAATCGGCGAGCCTGACAGCACCACTGTCCGGCGTGCTCAATCCTGTGATGCAGCGGAAGAGCGTGGTCTTGCCCGCACCGCTGGGTCCGAGAACCGCGAGAAACTCACCCTCGCGAACACGGAAGCTCACCTCATCGATCGCGCGTCGCCCTGCGTAACCTTTGCTGAGCGCCTCGATCTCGAGACGCACCGGCCGCGATTCGAAGTCCTTTGAAAAATGATCCGCAACGCTCATCTGCATGCCGGCGTAGGCCGATGGCGCGTTCACACGAGCTTCCTGCGCAGCCATCCGCTCAACTGGTCGAGCGCGGTGACGACGATGAGTATGAGCACAATGATCGTGAACAAGCGTGGGAAGTCGAGCAGATCCATGCTGTTCTTGAGCTCCTGGCCGATGCCGCCGGCACCGACGACGCCGAGCACCGTCGACGCGCGCACGTTGAATTCCCACCAGAACAGGGTCGTCGAGAGCATCACGGGCGCGACATCCGGCACGAGCGCATAGGCGACGGCAGTCAGTCTTCCCGAGCCTGTGGTTTCGACCGCCTCGAGTGGACCGAGCGTCACGTTTTCCATGTGGTCTGCAAACAATTTTGCGGCGCTGCCCCAGGTATGGAGCGCAATGCCGATCACGCCAGCGAAGGGGCCCAGGCCGACAGCAGCCACGAACAGCAGCGCGAACACGAACGAATCGATGCCGCGCAGCGCATTCAAAAACCAGCGCGCCGGATAATAAAGCGCAGGCAGCGGCGTGATGTTGCGGCTGGCGAGTACCGCCATCGGCACGGCGAGCAGCGTTGCAACAGTAGTGCCGATCGCGGCCATCGCGACCGTCTCGGCGATGCGCTGCAAGAACAGCGGCAGCTCATCGAGCTTGGGCGGCCACGACTGCGCGAGCCAGTGTCCGAGCTTGGGCAGGCCCGTCGCGAGCTTGGCGGGATCGACCTGCGCAAGCCGCCAGCACACGACGTAAAATACGAGCACGGCTGCGACGACCGCCCAGACGCTCAGCCGTCGGGCGGTCCATGCGCGATTTTTGGCATCGAGCGCCCCGAGCGCTGACTCCGCCGCGGACCCCGCGTTCATTGCGATCGCGATCGTTGCGCCAATTCAGGCCGTGCCACGTCAGGCTTTCGGCTTGATTTTTCCCACGGCGATGCCGGCTTTCTCGATAGGTGCATAGTACTCGTGCGACGAGGCGATGAAGCCGGTGTAGTGATTGGGCAACAGCGTCTTCGCCTGCTCGACCGTGATCGACGTCAGTATCTTCTGCACGCGTGCACCCATCTCTCGCGGCGCGTCTTTCGGCAGAACGATCGCGTCGTTCGGCAATGGAGCAGACGTCCAGATGATCTTGTTGCTGTCCGCGCTGACCTTGCCGCTTTCGATCATCGCGTTGCGGTTGCGATCGAAATCGGTTGCCATGTCCACCTGTCCCGCGGACACCGCGATCTCGTTGGCCCCATGGGTCGCGCCCTCGCTGTATTTCCAAAACGTCTTCGGATCGATCTTCCAGACTTCCTTTGCGTAGTAGCTTGGGATCAGCCATCCTGAAGTGGAGCCGACGTCGGCGAACGAAATCGACAGGCCCTTGGTATCGTCGGGAAACTTTGTGGACTTGATGCCCGGCTTCGCAATGACGATCGCAAGATAGGTGGGTTTCTCGTCGTACTTCACCGTTGCTACCGCGTTACAGCCGGTGCTGTTGTTCGCGATGATGTATCCCCACGGACCCATCCAGGCCAGATCGAGCTGACCCGAGCCCATCGCGACCGCCATGCCCGCCCAGTCGGTAGTCGCCACCAGGTCGAAGTCCATGCCGAGCTGCTTGGCGAGGTACGTGAACACAGGCGTATACGCCTTCTTGGTGTCCTCGGGCGTCGGAAGCAGCGGCCCCACACCAATTCGCAGTTTTTTGGTTTGAGCGCGGACAATGTTGATGCCGGTCGTACCCACCACCGCAGCGGCTCCGGCGACACCCGCAGCGCGGGTGAGGAAATGACGTCGTGTCGTTTTCATTGTGTGGCTCTCTCTGTTAACCCGGATCAATAGCTCAGGCTGGGGCAGTTGTCGCTCATGAATTCGACGAGCTTGGCGCCGCCCACGATCGTGGCACCTTCTACGAGGTTGTTTTCGTCGAGCTTGCGCTTCTTGAAGCACGGCGCACAGACATAAATTTTGCCGCCCGCCTTGGTGAAGTTGGTCATCAATTCCTTGAGCGGTGCGAATCCTTCCTCGTGGATCGAATCGGCGTAGCCCTTCTGCGACAGATTTACGCCCTCGATGTTGAGAAAGACCAAACTGTCCTTATCCGATGCGACAGCAGCATTCGCAACGACGAATGCGACTGTTGCTTTGTCGGTGTTGTCTTTTCCGCAGGTGAGGCTCACGCAAAATTTTCCAGCCATGTCGTTCTCCGTTGGTAAGCAGCTTGTGGGTGTAAACGTCGGCCACGCAGGACCGACGCCGCTACGACTTTGCCCTGATCCAGTAGCAGCACGAAGCGGGCTCCTCGCGAATCAACTGATGCCCGGTCATGCGGCAATACGCCGGAATATCGGCCGGCGCGCC
>JAQGNH010000250.1 GCA_028291945.1 Betaproteobacteria bacterium | reverse complement strand
TCATCGCAACGGTCGGGCCGCTTGCATCCGGGAAGTAGCGACTGATTCCAGCGCGCAGAACCTCCTCGTCTTCAACGTCACATTCGCGGTTCATGCGATCGAGATCATCAACGCGTTCGGATCGATGGTGGTATTTACCGAGCTTGAAGCCCGGAACGCCATAGACGGGGAAACCATAGAACCGCCCTTCGTGAGCCTCCATGTTGAACACAGGAAAAGCGCCGACCTGGAAATACTCCGGCCTGAGCGGCTGCGTCCAGATCATCACTTGGCGTTCAGGCACGGCGAGCTCTTTCAGCGTAGGGACGATTGTTCGAGCCCACGGACCCGCTGTCACGACCATCCTGCGTGCGCGATAAGTGCCGCGATCCGTTGTCACCGCGACGCCGTTCTGCTCGGCGCTCCATGAAATCACGCGCTCGCGCGCATGCACCTCCGCACCCGACTGCTGAGCCGCGGCAACGTGAGCGACGATGCAGCGCTCCGGCAAAAGGAAGCCAGCGTCCGGCTGATACACACCGACCATTCCGCTTGCAAGACGATAGCCCGGGAAGCGTCGGGTTAATGCGGTCGCATCCAGACATTCGTGTGACAGATCGTGGATCGCGCAGGAAGAGAGTGAACCTTTGACGGTAGCACTGTTCTCCTCACCGGCATCGATGCCGCCGGTGATGATCAGCAGCCGTTCATCAACCCGGTTCTCGAGCTCGCGCCACAGCTCGTATGCGCGGCGCAGGAGTGGCACGTAATTGGGGTGTTCCGCATAAGCGAGCCGAATAATCCGACTGACCCCATGCGACGAACCTAACTCATTCGGGATGTCGAACTGCTCGAGACCCAGCACTTTGAGGCCGCGACGCGCCAGGTGGTAGACGGTCGCACTACCCATGCCACCCACACCAACCACGATGACGTCATAGGTCATGCGCGGGTCCTGCTCGGCTCTCGTGTGATCGGGGGCCGTGAGTTCGTGCCGATGCCGATTCGAGCGCCAACCATTTCAATGGCGATTGCCGCTACTTCGTTATCGGGCCTTTGCAGCTTTCACGAAGTCGATCGAGGATTGAAACAGTTCCAGGTCTTTCGTGTAATCAGCGGAGTCATCGTGGTTGATTTGTACCCATTCCCTCGAGCTGGGCCTTCCGTTGGGCTGAAAGGGAACGACATTATCCCTGGAGAACTGAAGCTCGGTGGCCGTAGATGCGGGCAACCGAAGAGCCACGCCGCTGCCGTGGATGCAGGCGAACATCTTTCTGTTGATGAAGTAAGCGGGTAAGCCGGACATGTCACCCGCTTCAACACTGGGAATCTTGAGGAGCAAGGAATCGATAATGGATTTGTGGCCGTTGGCAGGAGAATCTGTTTTCAATGGATAGGGGTTCCGATAAGAAGTTATATATTGACAGGGGGGAGGCGCGGACGTGCCGCGCCAAACTCCAGTGTATCCCGATTTGCTTTCGCGCAGGTTTGGATGCCCCACACGGGCTCAGAGCCATTTCTTACACCGCTGTCGAGCCGGAGGGGGCAAGGACGATCGTTTAGAATCGATCCTTGCACCAGCGGCTGTCGAAGGATTCAAGTGATGCAGCACCGATACAGCACCGCACGGGTCGGGGATCTCGACATCCACTACGAGCTGGCGGACTACACGCCCCCGTGGCGCGAGACCCCGCCCGAGACGTTTCTCCTCTATCACGGCTACGCGCGCAATATGCAGTTCTGGCAAAGCTGGGTGCCACTGCTTGCCGGCGACTATCGCGTGCTGAGACTCGACGCGCGAGGCTGCGGCGAAACGACAATTCCGCCTGAAGGCAGCCCCTATACGTTCGAACAGCTCGCCGGCGATGCGATCGGATTGATGGATGCGCTCGGCATCGAACGCGTGCACTGGGTCGGCGAATCCTCCGGCGGCATCGTCGGCATGACTGCTGCACTCGATCGCCCGGATCGTCTGCAGACGTTGACCTTGTGCGACACACCGTTCAAGCGGTCCGCACAGATCGCGTCCACCTACACGCTGGGCGAAGGTACCCGTGCCGCCGCGTTCGACAAATACGGCGTGGGCGGATGGTGCAGACAGACATTGTCTTATCGCCTCGACACCACAAAAGCATCACCCGCTTTGTGCGAGTGGTACGTCGAGCAGATGGACAGAACACCGAAGCATGTTGCGAATGCGATGGACAAGGCCGTTGCGCAAGGAGACCTCTGGCCGCGTCTGCCCGATATCAAGACGCCCGCGCTGATCCTTGGCGGCGACCGCAGTCTCATCGCCGATGAGTCACACAGAAGCGCAATGCGGGAGCGCATGCCTCACGCGAAGGTGGTGGCGTTCGAAGGATATGGGCACGGCATCAACCTGCTCGCGCCGCAGCGATGCGTGGAGGAGATCAGAAGGTTCGTCGGCGCTCGGACCTGATTGCGTTTGCGCTGAAGGCGTGAAGATCAGTCGGCTTTGATTCCCGCGTCCCGAATGACAGGCCCCGATCGTAATCACAGCCAGCGTTTTGATCTTCCGGCGCGCATTGACCCTGCGCATTATGTATCGTCGTGCAGACGATCCACAATAACGAACCTCGTTGCATGATCGTGGAGGAACTGTGAAACAGCTCGCAAGCCTCGTGGGCGTCATGATCGCACTCGGCACGACAATGGGCCGCGTCATCCCTGACGCGTACGCACAAACTTATCCGACAAAACCGATCCGCCTCGTCGTCTCGGTGCAGCCGGGCGGGAATCTGGATCTAATCGGACGCTCTGTCGCCGACAAGGTAAGCGAAGGCCTTGGGCAGCGCATCTTCGTCGAGAACCGCCCCGGCGCGAACAGCACGATCGGGCTTGCGAGCGTCGCGCGCGCGGCGCCCGATGGCTATACGTTCGTCATGGTCGCGCAGAGCGCGTTGATCGCAGCGAAGATGATGCGCAATCCGCCGTACGATCCGGTGCGGGATTTTGCGGGCGTGAGCCTGATCGCGACGCTTCCGCAAATGCTGGTCGTTCACCCGTCGCTGCCGGTGAAAAGCGTGAAAGAGCTCATCGCACTCGCCAGGGCGCGCCCGGGACAGCTCAACTGCGGCTCATCCGGGAATGGCTCCGGATCGCATTTAGCGCTGGAGGTCTTCAACCGCATGGCCGGCGTACGCATCATGCGCATTCCCTACAACGGCGATGGCCCGGCGATCATCGATTTGCTGGGCGGCCAGGTCCCGGTGAAATTCGACAACCTAAGCACGTCGCTCCCGCACGTGCGAGCGGGCAAGCTCCGTCCCCTCGGCGTGACGAGCCCGACTCGCACTACGCTCCTGCCTGATGTGCCGGCGATCAGCGAAACGGTGCCAGGTTTTCAGGCGAGCATTTTCAACGGCATGATGGCGCCGGCCGGCACGCCGCCGGAAATTCTGACCCGTGTTCACGCAGAGATCGTGAAATTCGTTCAGAGCCCCGAGATACGCACTCGCTTTGCGAACCAGGGCGTCGAGCTGCAGGCCAGCACGACCCCCATGGAATTCACGGCTTTTCTCAAAACCGAATACGCGAGGTGGGCCAAGGTTCTGGACGAGGCAGGGATCAAAGCAGAGTGATTGTGGCGGCAAATGGACTCGCACGGAGTTGGGGAATGTTCGGGGCGAATGAGTTTCAGTCTTTATGGACCAGCCAGCCGCAAAACGGAGAACGCGCATGAGCGCAGCACAGACATATGACATCGGTAAGCCCTATACGGTGGTGGCTCACCAGGCCGACCACAGATCCTTCAACCAGATGCACGAAGACGCATTGCCGAAGAAGCTCGGCTTCCGCGGCGCGTTCGTGCTCGGCGTTGCGAACTACGGCAACATGACACGGGCGCTCGTGTCCCGCTTCGGCGAGGAATGGCTCGGCCGCGCCGTGATCGAAGCGAAGTTCCTCAAGCCCGTGTGCGAGGGCGACCGCCTGCGCATCGAAACGCTGCCGATCCCCGGCCGCGAGAACGAGCGCGCGTTCGAGGTGACGGCGTACAACGAGACGGTGAACGGCGAAATCACGGCACGCATGCAGACCTCGATACCCCATCCGTTTCCTGAAGTCGATGCGACTGCGAGCCTTCAGCCCAACGAATGGGAAGGCCCGGTCACGCAGCGCCGCACGTGGGATACCGTGATCGTGGATAAGGCATACCGGTCGCTCCGCATCACACTCTCCCCCGAAGACAATGAACACTGGAAGCGCGTGCTGGAGGACGACCTGCCGATATACGAACAAGGCGAGCACCCGCCCATCCATCCCGCGCACGTGCTGCGCCTGGTGCAGCTCGGTTACAACAATCAATTCATAGGCGATAACGCCGTGCACGGCTCATCGAAGGCGGTGATTCGCAGAATGTTGCGCGTCGGCGATCCGGTGCATATTCTGACGGTGCCGACCGCGAAATGGGACAAGAAGCAGAACCATTGGCTGACGATCTACTGTGCCGTGCGAAGCCGCGATGAGGTCTGCGCGGAGATCTATCACACGCAGATCATAAAGTTGCGCGGCGCCGAGTCGATGGTGGGGAGTGCCGCGTAATCGCACCTGCACGTACGCACCTTATCAAAGCAGATTTCTCTCGCTCACGATCTCGATAAAACCATGTCCGCTTACGATTTCACTCGCATGTTCAATCCGCGCGGCATCGCGATCGTCGGCGCCAACACCGATCTCACACGACCCGGACGACAGACCGTGCTCGCGCTCGAGCGCCATGGTTATAAAGGCGGTGTCTATCCGGTCAATCCGAAGTACGATGAGATCGGCGGCCGAAAGTGTGTGCGGTCGCTGGCGGATATCGATGGACCCTGTGACGTCGCAGTCGTGGCATTGCCTGCCGCTCACGTCCCGGAGGTCATCGAGCAATGCGGCAGGAAAGGCATCGGCTTTGCCGTCGTGCTGGGCGGCGGCTTTCGCGAAGCGGGACCGGAGGGCACAATTCTCGAGCGCAGGATGCTCGAGGCGGCACGCGCGGGCGGCGTGCGCATCATCGGACCGAACTGTCTCGGCTTCGCGAACATTCACGATCGGG
>JAQGNH010000240.1 GCA_028291945.1 Betaproteobacteria bacterium | reverse complement strand
ATCCGCTCCCAATCCTTTGTACCAATCAGCAGCGGCGCGTCCGGCATATGCTTGATCCAGATCTTGCGTCCGACGTCGGCGGCTTCACTGCCCTTGAACTCGCCGAGCACTAAAGCCATCTTGAACTGCTGGGCATCCTCTGCAGACTCGAGCACAGCCAGTTTCCTGCGTCGCCTTTCCGCGGTTTGTTCGTAGGTGCCCTCACTGAACGGTTCGGGCACATACAACCGCTCCGATAGCCGCAGGCCCTTCGTCATCACCTCTTCGGCGGCTGTGGTGAGGTACTTATGCAGGACGGCTTGGTTGCGTTTGCCCTCGATCGCGGGATACCAGCGGTTCAACCCGCCGCGCTCGAACAAGAAGTGCATCACCGCGCGCAGGCTCATGCAGTGGTGCGTCGCGCTGACATCGCAAGCCGCCCGCGACTCACGCGCTCCCGTAGTGCGGCCTGGCGCTCGCGCGAGTGGAAAATCGACCCTAAGCTCCACGCATTCAGGCGAGCGATTCATGACCGCTGACCCCATCAGTTCCCCGAGCCCGGAAAGCTGCAGCTCCGGCTCGTAAGACGGACACATCGGATTGTGCAGGCTGCCTGTTTCAGGCATGCGCTTCACCACCAGAAACCGGTGCTTGGCGACATACATCTCCACCCCGCCACGTACACACATGCAGCGGGGACGCTCGGGTGTCTCGTAGACGCTCGCAAGCGCAGTCTGCAACTGCGGATCCGTTGCGCTGTATGTGCGGCCCTTAATGAAGAAATGCTGCTCTTCCATAGGTTCAGCGTTTCAGAAAAGCGCCCTGACCGCTGAAGACAGAAGATGTGCTAGCAGATGGGGATGCGTCGTTAGCACGATCAGATCAGCTCACGCACCATCGATGGAAGCGAGGAGCCGCCCTGTGGTATCAGCTTTCGCACACCTCGCTTACGGCTGATCCCCAGCACCTCCCCGATCTGCTCGTGAGCGGCGCCCCGTTCCGACAAGCGCGAGGCGACGGTGCGTCTTATCGTGAGTGGCGATATGCCCGCTAGGCCGATGCGTCGGAAGATCTTCCGGTACGTCTCGTGGATGCCCCTGCAAAGAAATCGCATGCGTTTATCGCCGCGGTAGCTCACGATTGCGAAGGGCTCGCCAGCGTCGGTCAGGAAGAGGCGCGTGTGAGGATCCAGTCCCCGGTATTCCGCATGCTCGCTCGTGCCAAAGTCGCGACGCACGCGTTCGGTGAGGTAGGCGTCTATCGCCTCGTTCGCTTTCCGACTGGTAAAAAACAGCGGCCTTGGTCTTTGATTGATCGCGACCTCGGCGCGGATCACTGACTGCTCGCGCACTGAGCCATCGGCGTAGAGATAGTCGCGGACCTCCAGGCGTGCAATTTCCAAGGGGCGCGCGCCATTAGTGAGCAGCACATAGAGAAGCGCAACATCGCGAACCGGGCATGCGCTACGCGTTCGGGTGTTCTGTACAGCACGCCGAATATCGTCATCGCTCAGTATTCGGCGGACGCGCCCTTCCCGCGAGATTTCGGGACGGTATCGCTCAAGCGCAACCACGATCGCCAGGCGGAAAGACCGGAGCTTCTGGACATGGATAGCAGCACCCTCCTTGAGTCCTTCGACGCCGACCTCTCGGGCGAGCTTTACTGCGAGAGTCTTGATGCGCCGTTCGACCGCACTCCGCGACACGCCATACTGCCGTGCGACTGCTTCGTAGGTTTTTCCGGCGATTACATCTCTGAGCATCGCGATCGAGATTAAGACCGATTTCGATTCCATACCGACTCGCTGCTGATGTTGCATCGATAATCTCCTGCTCGCCTATCACGCGCGAGCCAAATTGGAGCTCGAGACGGACGGCTTTCGGCTTTACTGTTGCGCGCTCTGCTCTTCGATCCAACGCCGCACGTCTTCGACCCGCCAAACCGTCACGCGTGGTGACAGTTTCATGGGCGCCGGAAACGTTCCTTCCGTCACGCGCCGCCACAGCGTAGATTTGGAGATGGGAATGACGGACAAAACCTGCGGTTGCCGCAGAAAACCGGTATCGGGAAGCGTTGAGTTCCTGGCGAGCGAAGCTGACATGGACTGACCTTTCATCGGTAGTGTGCCGAATGGACGTACATGACCTGCTCTGTCGCGACACTGCTAGGTCAGATTGGCAGGGCCGCCAGAGACTTCGAGGCTCGGCAACATACCGCGGCAGTCTCCGGCCGATTCGGTATGGGTAAGCGTGTGTTCAGTGTTGCGCCTGTTTCACGCGCAAGAACACCGTGACGCTCACAGGAACTCTGAAGAAATCCGATCGTTGGGGCCTCGGAGCGGCTCGTCGTCAACGGCAATGGGCAGGGCGGGTATCGACCGCAACGCCGCCGCGTCTGCGACGGAGTTAGCGCTCTTGAAGCGCTAAGGCCGTGTTGTGCGACCCGCTGAGACCGTAAATCGGATGCACGACAGAAACAAGTGCCTGGCCAGCAACCGCCCGGGGAAATGGCAAAACCGTGGCGCTGTCGAAGCCGTTTGGCTTGGCATTTATGGCACGAGTTGTGAATCGCGGCGGATTTTGCGCTGGTGCTGCTTCCCCTCGCGTGAGCGGCAGCAGGTAGCGCTCGTCTGGCATTTCATTCAGCTTCTTGAGCGCGCGATCGATGCTTCTGCAGTCCACGATAAGAGCAGAAATGATCAGCAAGACTGCAATGACGCAGACCAACGCTCCTTGAGCAAGCATCATCTTTGGTATGCTTCCGTAGCAGGAGCCACGTTCGCCTCCGGTGCGACCACGACATGCACGCGGCCGCTCAATGCGACCGCGGCCGCGACATCTTCTATTGCGCCTGCATCCGGCGTGATGTCCTCCTTCACCGTTTTCACACGAGCGCGATCGGCGTCCTTGGCAGCGACATCGCTCATGCGGCGTCTCAATCCGCTCGCCAGATGACGAGCAGTGCCCGCGACGCTGCGCACGATGCGCTTCAGGTGTGCACGCTGGATATCCGCATTCCTGACCGTAACCACTTCATGGATCTCCAGCGTCTGGAGCATCGGCATGAACTGGTCGAGCTTGTGTAAGATCTCGAAGTAGCGCCGGCCACTGGACGAAATGACTCCCACCTGGAGCTCGAGCGACTGAGTGTCGTAGGTCGCCGGGCTCGTAATTCCGTTCGCCTCGAAGAGCGCCTCGGCCCCGTCGATTGCGGTGTTGAGCTCTTCGCTCACCCCCTCGAGACGTTCGCGCAGCGCCGCTTCGACGCGCTCGACATCCTCGTGCTTGAGCTTGACACGGGCGATGACGGAGATGAAATGAGCATTCAGCTGGAGTGAGTGGAAGAAGCGCACGAACAATCGCTTCGCTTCCGCGCTCATGAGGCGAGTCGTCATTTTTACGCTCGCCGCTTCGATGCGCCGGAAATCGGCCCGCACTTCCCGGGCGAGGATACGATTGTTGACTGCCCCCTGATCGACTTTCACGATTCGGGTGTCGGGCATGTCCGGGCTCCATCGATTCTCTTGTGATCGAGGCAATGTTCTGATCCCTCCAACGCCCTCGCCACACGAAATGGGCGCCCTGAAGCGAGCTTTTCGACACCGCGCCGGGAATTGCATGGCAATGGTATTGACTCCGTCTAACCGCAAGACTTACCTTCACGTTCACGCAGCAGCTAGCCCTGCGAGTCTTCGGCAAGCCGCAGAGTCTTACGTGTAGAGCACGTCTTCGGCACGGCTTCTCCCGTGCCTGTCACAGGCCGATACTGGAGATCGCTTTCGAGGCGGGGATTTGTTCTCGCGTCGAAAGCTTTCTCCGATCGGTAGCTGGCATACCGATCAGGTGGTTCGCGCCACCGTGAAGCCTAGCCAGCCCAAGTCGCACCGGCCTTAAAACCGGTCGTTCATCACACCCCGCGGGGGCAATCGCTCCCAGCCCGGGTGGCGCATTGCCTCCGTTTCTTTTTCTGGGAGGCAATGATGTTGAACCAAAGTCCGTCTCCGGCTCCCTCGATCGCGGACATGCTCGAAGGTTTACTCGGGCAATCGGTTTCGAGCGCCAGCTCGACGCTCTCGCAATCGGTCCACTCTATCGCCGAAGCGAGCATCGCCGAGGCGCTCGACGACGACACCGTCGTCGAATGGAGCGAAGAAGACGTCGTATTTCTTCACTGGCGCTTACTGAGAGAACTCAGCGGTCTCAGCGACCCGGAAACACCACTCGAAGAGAAGCTCAACGTGCTGCACTGGGTCTTCACCGAGCACGACAAGGAGAGCCGCCCATTCTCATTCGCGAACTGCCTGCGGATCGTAGGTGGCAGTCCGTTATCGCCGGCTCCGCATTTCGGATCCGTCGATGTGGAGGAGATTCGCGGCTGGATTCGATATCACGTGAAGGCGTGGCTGCATGCCACGGTCGAGCGATATCCATCCTGGGTACGCGAAGCGGTCTTCAGGAATCCGGAGT
>JAQGNH010000198.1 GCA_028291945.1 Betaproteobacteria bacterium | reverse complement strand
GCACGGTTCTCGATGACGAACTGCTGTCCCATCGATTCGGAAATCTTCGCGAAAACGAGCCGCCCTGCGACGTCCGTGAGGCCGCCGCTCGGCCACGGCGTGATCACGCGCACCGGTTTCACCGGGTAGTTCTGCGCGTCGGCAGCGCTGCTCATAAAGATCGCCGCGACGACCCCACACACTGCAACAACTTTCGATGATGTTCTGATTTTCACTAGAGAGCTCCTCCGTTCATGTCAGAAGGATAACAAACCGGAGGTGCTAGTGCGCCGCGAGATCCTGCCGCGACCCGTTTGTGCGAACATAACGCTCTAACCCAGGAGCGAAATCAATGATCAACGATGCCCTGCGCACCATACTGCCGATAGCCGGCTGGTCCGAAGAACGCACGAACGACGTTGAAATCACCGGCGGCACCGACCCCATATTGCCGACGCCGTTTCGCATCGCCGAAACGGCGGTCGCATCGCTTGCAGCGATCGGGCTCGCGGCATCCGACTTATGGGAATTGCGAACCGGTCGGCGCCAGAAGATTGGCATCGATGCGCGCCAGGCGACAGCGTCGCTTCGCAGTGGCAAATATCTCGTAATGGAAGGCACCCCCGTGGATTCGGGCCGTAATCCGGTGGCGGGTGTCTTTCCCGCGAAGAACGGCAGATGGAGCTACATACACGCCAACTTTCCGAACCATCGCGCAGCAGCGCTCGGGGTCCTCGGCGTGCCTGAAGAGCCTGCAGCCGTGCGCAAAGCGGTCTCGCAATGGGATGCGCAGGAGCTCGAGGAGGCAATCATCGCCGCGAAAGGTGCAGGCGGAATGGTGCGCTCGATGGAAGAGTGGGCGAAGCATCCACAGGCCAAAGCGATCGCTTCACTGCCGCTAATGGAAATCATCAGAATCGGCGATGCGCCGCCCGAAGAATTACCTCCCGGCGATCGGCCGTTGTCAGGAATACGCGTACTCGACTTGACCCGCGTCATCGCAGGACCCACCTGTGCGCGCACGCTCGCCGAACACGGCGCTGACGTTCTGAAGATCACCGCGGAGCATCTGCCGAGCCTGGGCCGCCAGGAATACGACACCGGTCACGGCAAGCTTTCTGCGCGTCTCGATCTGCGTGAAGAGAAAGACCGAGAGACGCTGCGCGGTCTCGTACGAGAGGCCGACGTATTCTCACAAGGCTACCGGCCGGGAACGCTCGGAAGCCGCGGTTTCGCACCCGAAGTGCTCGCGCAATTGCGTCCGGGGATCGTCTGCGTATCGCTGTGCGCGTTCAGTCACGTCGGCCCGTGGGCGTCGCGCCGCGGTTTCGACACGGTTGTGCAGACGGTCAGCGGGATCACGCATCGTCAGGGCGAGCTCTTTCCCGACAAAGAACCGGGTCCGCAGTTCTATCCGGTGTCCGCGATCGATTTCCTGACCGGCTATCTCATGGCGTTCGGTGCGATGTCGGCACTGCGACGCCGCGCAACCGAAGGCGGAAGCTGGCTCGTGCGGATTTCGCTGGCACAGGTGGGACGCTGGCTTGTAGACCGGGGCGAGGTGCCGTATTCAGAATGCAAGAACGCGGCGAAGGAGTTCACGCCGGCGGAGCTCGATCGCTGGTCGATGGTCAGCAATACACCCGTGGGCCGCTTGCAGCATCTTGCGCCGGTGCTGCGCATGTCCGAGACCCCGCCGCGTTGGGATCGGCCGACGGTGCCGCTCGGCTATCACCAACCGGTGTGGCCCGCGCGAGCAAAGTGATGGCCATACGTTGCTGCGCGACGCAAGTGATGGCGCGAGCTCCTTCGTTGCGCGGGTGAATGATCTGGCTCCCTCCCTTGCGCGCAGCGCGCGGGGGGTGGAGAGGGGGAAACAAAATCGCGTCTATAGACGCCCCCATCCGATCATTGCCCCGCAAGCGGAGGAAGTAGTGTTCGGCCAGGGGTACACCGGCGCGTGCTTCGTAGAAACTATTTGATCCCGACTCTCGCCTGCTTCTAGACCGTTCGGGCTGAGCTTGTCGAAGTTCGAACGGGATCGCGCACGCTAGGCGTACACCGGCGTGTGCTTCGCCAGAAACTGTTTGACGCGCGCCTTCGCTTCCTCCAGCGGCTTGCCTTCCTTCCACTCGGAAATGAACTCCGCATTGGGAAGCAGCTTCGCGGTCTCCTCCGAAATCGGACGCGGATGCGCTTCGTCGTTGCCTGAAAGCACGAGCGACGGTGTCTTGCACTTCGACACGAACTCGCGATCGACGCTGTAGAGAAAGCCAGGGTCGTACAGGTTGTGGTAGAACGCGTCGAGCACTTGCTCGGTGGCCTCCGGATGGCCCTCGAGACTCTTGGCCCACGCGTCGAATCGAGGGGCACGTTGCGGCTTCATGGGGCCGACCCGACCGATCGGTTGTGCCCACACCGCTGATGCGACGCGCTGCGGTTGCGCCTTGATCAGGTTCGCGATGAACGACCCGCCGATGCACTGCCCGTACAAGTGACACTTGTCGATCTTCAGATGGTCGAGGACCGCGATGTGGTCGGACGTATACGTGTCCCAGCCGTCCTTCGCGGTGATGGGGGCCCGCGACCGGCCGTCGGCCGCGTTGCGCTGATCCATCACGATCACGCGATAGTTGCCCGACCATTCGGTCACCGGGTTGATAGGCGCCGAGGCGTCGCTCCAGACTTTGATCGTCGATTGCAGCCCCGCGGGGGCGAACGTCAGGATAGGAAATCCCTTGCCGTGCTCTTCGAAGTAAATCGTCGCGTCATTGTTTTTGATGGTGGGCATTCTGGTCTCCTTTCATGTGAGGTGCTGTCTGACGACTCTAACTTATCATCGCGATCAGCCCGCAACGGAGCGATAGCGATGTCCAGACACACGAGAACTGCGCTCCCACCGGAGGAAGGGAGGTTACGGAGGGGAACCTTCGGTTTCCCTCTGTTCGTTCATTGGCGAGCCGCGCGTAGCGCGGCAGCCGGGCGCTTCCAGCCGAGCCAGTCGACGACGGCCTTACCCATCACGAGCTCGAGATCGCGACCTTTCAACCACAGCATCTCTTCCGTGAACATCGTCACGCACTGTCGATATGAGCAGGGCATACGCGTGATGTCGGTGCCCCAGAAACAGCGCTCGGGCCCGAACGTCTCGATGATCTGGCGCAGATAGCCGTGGATGTTTCTGTACGGGTAAGCCTCGCTCGAATAACTCGGCGCACCGGAGAGCTTCACCGCGACGTTGGGAAGCTTGGCGAGCGCGAGCATGTTCGGCAGAT
>JAQGNH010000190.1 GCA_028291945.1 Betaproteobacteria bacterium | reverse complement strand
TCTCGCATTCCAAGGTGCAGTCGCACCTCGCCGAGGAGGGCCATGTCCCTATGCCGATGACATCAGCTCAGTTTGAAAAATTTGTTGCTCAAGAAACCGAGAGGTTGGGCAAGTTGGTCAAGCTGACGGGCATCAAGCCACAATGACTAGCTGGCCAGCCGCGCCGCGCTCTGAGCAGCGATGGTGTTAGGCGCATTCTGCTGAAGCGCGTGATGCCTGCTCAACTCATAGGAGGATGACGATGTATGCCTTAGTGGTTCCGCTCAAGGTGAAGCCGGAAATGCGCGAGAAATTCCTGGCCGCTGCGCTCGAGGATTCAACCTGCTCGATGCGCGATGAGCCAGGCTGCCTACGTTTCGACGTGCTCCAGGACAACAACGATCCGAACAAGTTTTTCTTCTACGAGGTCTACCTCGACGAAGCCGCTGTCGAAGCCCATCGGGCGAGCGCGCATTATCCACGCTGGCGCGCCGTCGCCGCCGAAGTCCTCGCCGAGCCCACGAACGCCAGCCGCTGCACCACAATATTTCCGAAGGACTACAAGTAGGGTTTCGAGCAGCTCGCTTGACCGCGCGGCGCCAGGCGCGGTTACACTGTCCCCGCAAGTCATTCACCGTGCGGCGCTCGGAAGGAGAGGTGCGTGATGCGGGGACTATGGCAGGCAGTGTGCGGCGCAGTTGCGGCTGCGGCCGCGATCCATGCGGGCGGCTCATGGGCGCAAGCCACTTCGACAGGCTCAGGGCAGGCTTATCCCACTAAACTCGTCCGCTACGTCATTCCGTTCGACGCCGGTTCCTCGCCTGATATCGTGGGGCGCACTATCAGTGACCGCCTCTCGCGGTTGTGGGGCCAGCAGGTCGTCGTCGAGAACCGCGTCGGCGCCGCGGGCACGCTGGGCGCCGCGTACGTTGCGAAGTCACCGCCCGACGGCTACACGCTGCTCCAGGCCAACATCGCGTCGAACGCCATCTCCGTATCGCTCTACGCGAAGATGCCATACGACCAGCTACGCGACTTCGCACCGATCACGCGCATCGGCATGACGCCCAACGTCATCATGGTGCATCCGTCGGTGCCATTCAGGACGGTGAGGCAAATGGTCGATTACGCGAAGGCGAATCCCGGGAAGCTCAGTTATTCCGCCTCGCTCGCCGGCACTTCGCCACACCTCACGATGGAGCTTTTGAAGCTGCAACTGAAGTTCGACGTCGTGTACATTCCCTACAAGCTCGGCTCACAGGCTGTGACCGACACCATTGGCGGCCAGGTGCCGATCAACGTCTCGAACGCGCCGCTCTCCACGGGCGCACTGCAGGGCAACCGCTTGCGCGCGCTTGCGGTCACGAGCGCGCAACGTGTCGCGGTGCTGCCGGACGTGCCGACGATGCAGGAATCCGGTGTGCCGAACTTCGAGGTGAATTCCTGGTACGGACTGATGGCGCCGACAGGTACGCCGGCGGCGATACTCGACAAGATCAACGCCGACATGCACACGGCGTTGCGCGCGCCGGAGGTCGAGAAGCGCATGCAGGACGTGGCGATGCCGCCGTCGCCGACGACGCGACAGGAGTTCGATCAGTTCGTACGCGGGGAAGTCGCTCGCTGGGCGCGCGTTATCAAGGAGGCGGGTATCCCGCAGCAGTGACTTCCGCCGGTCGCGCCGCGCTCTGAGCGGCGAAGATCGAGCGATAGCCGACCTGATCCCAGCGCGGCGGCAGGCGGCCTTCATAGGGATCCCAATGGACGTGCAAAGGCTCCTGGCCTCGCACCAGCACGCCCGTTCGTTTGGTTGGCGATGGCGCCGGCGTGATCGGCAGCGTGTCGGCCGCGGAGTACACGTTGAGGAGTAGCGGGCGAAAGCGCGCCGAGTTGTTGACGGACGACGCGTGTACGACGCGGCAGTGAATCATCACGACCGTGCCGGCGGGCCCGCACATCTCGGCGACCCGATCGGTCGGCAGAGTCGCCACGTCGCGCGCTGAAAGCGCTCCAGTCCAGCGACCGGCGTCGTCGAACTGCTCGAAAAGCGTGCCGCGGTGCGTGCCGGGCAGCGCAACGAGCGGGCCCTGCTCGGAGCGGGTGTCGTCGAGATAGACGCCGAAGGTGAGCACGCTGAAGCTCGTGTGCGGCCACGCCGGGATGTCTTGGTGCCATTGCACCGCATCGCCGCCGTCCGACCACTTGAAGTTCAGCTTCGAGCTGTGGAAGCGCACGTCCGGGCCGAGCAGGTCCGCGACGAGATCGACGACTGACGGATCGTGCGCGAACGCCCACAGCTCGGGATGCTGATCCACGGCCTTGCGCAGACGACGGATGTTCGGCTTCTCGGCGGAGTGATCCGGCGCGAGATCGAACTGATCATCGGAGGCCGAGACCGCGCGCGACTCCTCGATCTTGGCGGCGACCACCGCACGGAGCCGATCGAGCCATGCGGTGCCAACGTAACCCGGCACGACCAGGAACCCGTCCTCGAAATACCGCTCGCGCGAGCGCTGATCCAGCACCAGCGGGCTCCTCTCCAGTACCTGTTCGTCTTTCATCACGAACCTCGTGGCGTTTCAGCCCGGCATAAGAGAACTAAATCCGAATCATTTCCAGCAGCGCGCCCGCTTTCGGCATCTTGTCGAGTGCCCATAACTGGCGAAGTAGTGCGTCGGCCTTCTGTGCCGACAACTGCCGGCGTGCGAGCGAGCGGAATTTCTCATCGATCTCGGCATCGGTCATCGGGTTTTTGAAGTGCCCGCGGTGGTACTCGACGCGCACGGTATTGCGCGCGCCGGACTTGAGCACGAGCTCGAGCTCGCACAGATTGCCCTCACGCTGGAGGCGGTCGGCTTCATCGGATTTAATTACCTTCACGCGTTCGACCAGATCGAGCAGCCGCTGGTTGTGCAGGAATTCGTCGTCGTAGTAGTGCTCATCGATGGTGCCGTACATCAGCACGACACCGGCCGCATAGGGAATGCTGTGATCGGCGGTTTCGCGCGTCCGCGGCCGCCATTTGTCGCGTGTGTCTGCCATGATGCTTATCGAATTGCTCGACACGCGCAGGTTGATCTCCGCAATTTCGTCGGTGTCCTTGAAGAAGGTACGCGCTTCAGACGCCGCCTGCGCGACGCTCTGCGCGTACTGACCGAGCGCGAAGCGCTTGGTGATCGAGCGCATGATGCCGAACGGCTCACCCAGCTTTGGCAGCGTGAACGGCTTTATCTTCACCAGGTTGAAGAAGCCGGCCGGCCCCTCGAATATCTGCTCCGGCCCGGTCATGCCGGCCTGCGCAAGCTGCGCGGTGAAGATGGCATTGCGGCTGGCCTCGGCGCATGAGCAGGCTTTCCAGTTCGAAAGCGTTCCGCGCCGAGTTTGGCCGAGCGAGGCACAGCCGGCGACGGTCAGCGAAATCGCGTGCACCATCTGCTCGCGCGTCAGCCCCATCAGGCGGCTTGCGCCGACGACGCCGGCGAAACTGCCTGTGGTTGCATAGTCCAGTCCGCAAGCCGTGTAATCGAATACGTCGGACACCTTGCAGTACACCTCGTAGGCGAGCACCGTCGCGAGAATCAAATCGCGGCCGCTTGCGCCCGTCACTTCGGCGGTCGGCAGCAGCGCCCCAATGGTATCGCTCGGGTGTCCCGAGCCCGCGCCGATGTAGGCATCGTTATAGTCCATGTAGCGAATCATCGTACCGTTGGCGAACGCCGCAAGCTCGGGATTGGTCCTGGTGCCACTGCAGATGACCGTGGCGGACTTGGTCGCGCTCGCACCGCCGGCGAGCTTGACGGCAATCTGACTGGGGTCTGCAGGGTAGCCGCCGATCGCGCAGCCCAGCGTATCGATCATGACGCGCTTGGCCATGTGTATGACGGGCGGCGGCAGGTCTTCATATTTGAGCGATGTGCCGTACTGCGCCAGGATCTCGGCAATCGAGGAACCAGCGCCCGGACGCGTCGCACGCTGTGCGGTCTGCACCGGCTCCTGCTGCGCCAGCAGCGGCATCGGCACCGCCGCGCTGGCACCCGTTGCCGCAACGTGCGTGAGGAACTTGCGGCGCGCAGCGCTTTGATCATCGAGTGCCTCGTCTTGTGTTGGCTTCGCCATAAATCCTCCGCGCAAATCTGCCTGGCACGAGCCAGTTTACCGTGCCGCCTCGAACACCTGTGCCCATGCAGCGCCTCAGCAGGCGCGATGGCACAAGCCGATGCTCGCGCACGCATGGTGCGAAACAGTCACGCCCACGGCGTCGTCTGTCTGTTCGTAATGGTCCACGTATATACTCGTTCCGCAAGCCACACGAATGTGACTGGCCGCTTCTGTCAACACACTGTCCAATCCCAACGAGGAGCGCATGATCACCGACGCACAGGTCCACATCTGGAACGCAAATACGCCTGAAGAGCCATGGGGCCCGGGAGCGGAATCGCACTTGCCCGATCCCATGCCCGCCGAGCGCATGCTCGGATTGATGGACGAAGCCGGCATCGACCGTGCCGTCATTTCTCCGGCCGGCGTTGCGCCCAATCGCAGCCCGGCGTGCGCGCAGGCGGCTGCTGCCAAGTACCCCAAGCGCTTTCGCGTCATGGGCTGGTTCGTGCCCAAACTGCCCGAGCAATACAAGCTGCTGCCGCGCTGGCTGGAGCAGCCCGGCATGTGCAGCCTGCGCTTGTCGATGAACGAACCCGAGCACCAGAAACTGTTCGCCGAAGGCGCCTTCGAGCCGGTGTGGAAGGCGTGCATCGACCAGGACATGGCGGTGGCCGTCTGGACCCGCAGCGGCCCGGCCCTGATGGAGCCGGTGCTGAAGAAATATCCGAACCTCACCTTCATCGTCGACCACTTCGCCTGGGCCGTCCCCGGCGAGGCGCGCGAGAGCAAGGTGAAGGCCATGGAATCACTCGCGCGCTTTCGCAACGTACACGTAAAAGTGTCGTCGCTGCCGCTGGTGTCGGGCAGCCCGCCGCCGGAGTATGAGGACCTGCATCCGCTCATCAAGCGCGTGCACGCAGCTTATGGCGCAGAGCGCCTCATGTGGGCTTCGGACCAGACCCAGACCATGGGCAAGAACCGCGGCACCTATACGCAGAATGCCGACATCATCCGCAAGTATGCGGCGTCCTACCTGCCAGCAGCCGACGTGCAGATGATGATGCACGGCACGGCAGCCAGGGTGTTCAAGTGGCCAGCGGAGTAAGTTTCTAGCCGAAGTTCAGCTTCAACCCGGGCTCCGGCCATTGCATCATGCCGAGTCGCCCCGTGCCGGAGAGCGTGATGTAAGCCATGCGCATATCCGCTCCGCCGAAGCAGATGTTGGTCGGATGGCCATCGGGCATTTTTACGGAGCGCACGACTTCACCTGTCGGCGAAAACTCGGTGATGTAGCCGGTAATCAGTGTCGCCACGGCGATGTTGCCGTTTGCCAGGACCTTGAGGCTGTCGAACTTGGCGTTGCCGCCGAGCCCGGCAATAACGCGTCCGCTGTGCGGCGCGTATTCGGGCTTGGCCTTCACCTTGCCGGGGCCGTGGATCTCGAAAGCCCACAACCGCGCGCCATCGGTCTCGGCGACATAGAGCGTTTTGCCATCGGGCGACAGGCCGCAGCCATTGGGACTCAACAGGGGGTAGGCCACTTCGACGATCTTCGAGCCGTCAGGCAGCGCGTAATACACACCGCCCAAGACTTTATGACGCGGCATGCGCTTGCCAAGATCGGTGAAGTAGAACCCGCCCTCCTTGTCGAATACGATATCGTTCGGCGCGGACAACAGGTGGCCGTTCACTTCCTTGTAAAGCAGCGTTGCTACACCGGTGTTGGGATCGATGCGCTGGATGGAACCAAATTGGTAATCCGGATGGGGACCCATGCCCAACGGGTGGCCCTCGACATAACGGTTGCCGCCGTTGTTGCACAAGTAGAAAAATCCATCCGGTCCGACCGCGAGCCCGTTTGGCCCGCCACCGCAATCGGAAAATAAACTCACTTTGCCATCGGGCGTGACACGCGAGCAGCGTTGATTACGTAGCTCCACTAAAACCACGGAACCATCGGCGCAGACCACCGGTCCTTCCGGAAAGCCCAGGCCCGTCGCCAGGATTTTCACGTCATCTATGATCATGTCGTTCCTCTGTTGAAACCATCGGACGGCAATGATATCGGTGGCTGACGGGCTGCGGTGCATCGAGCCCGTCGCGAATCTTCGACTGCAATTACGCCACACGGGGGGAGACCCATCATGCCAGGGCCTTGTACCGGACTAACCGTACTGGATTTCTCATGGGGAATGCCAGGCGCGTTGTGCACTCTGGTCATGGCCGACTTCGGCGCCGACGTGATCAAGGTCGAACCGCCCGTCGGAGATCCGTTCCGATTTCAGCCCGCCTGGATTTCATGGAACCGTGGGAAGAAGGGCGTCGCGCTGGATCTCGGCACGACGGAAGGCTGCGCGCACGCGATCGAGCTCATCGGTGCAGCTGATGTGCTCGTAGAGTCTTCGCGCCCCGGAGATATGGCTGAGTCGGGATTGGCGTACGACACGCTGTCGCAGCGGTATCCGCGACTCGTCTACTGCTCCATCACGGGTTTTGGACAAAAGGGCCCGCTCGCGCGGGTCAAAGGGTACGAGGGCGTCGTTGCGGCCAAGGCAGGTCGCATGATCAATTTGCAGGGGCAGCCCAACCGTGATGGGCCGGTGTTTTCGGCGGTGCCTACCGGTAGCTGGCACGCGAGCCAGGCGGCGTTGCGCGGCATCATCGCCGCGCTTCGTGTGCGCGACGTATGCGGACGCGGCCAATGGGTGCAAACCAGCATTGTCCAGAGCCTGGCTTCTCCTCACGACAACAACGTCGGTGATGGCGGGCTGGTGAACGTCCAGATGCAGCGCCGGGACCCGAAGTTCGCGCGCGCGCCCAAAGGCCGAGGCAACTCGAGCATTGGATACATTCCTGTGCGGACAAAAGATGGCGCATGGCTGCAGCACGCCAATCAGCGGGTTCCGCATATTCAGGGCCATCTCAAGGCCATCGGTCTTGGGCACCTCCTCGAAGATGAGCGATTCGCGAAGGTTCCCGCCATCACCCCGGAGAACCGCGAGCTGCTGCGCCGGGAGATCCTGAAGAAGCAGTTGGAGAAGACCGCCGGCGAGTGGATGGAGATCTATCTGCAGGACGGCGAAATCGCCGCGGAGCCCTATCGCAACTGCATACAGGCCATGGATCATCCCGCAGTGCTCGCCAACAGCACCGTGGCCGCGATCGATGATCCGCGCGTCGGTCCCTTGCGCACGTTGGCGCCTCTGGTGGAACTCCCGGACACGCCGGGTACGCAGAGCGGGCCCGCGCCCGATGTTGGACAGCACAATTCCGAAGTGCTGGGAGGCTCACGGCCCGCGGCCGCAAGCGGCCGTTTGCAAGAGGCTGCTGTCGCCAGCACGCCGGCTCATCCGCTGTCAGGCGTGACCATCCTCGATCTGGCGACCATTCAGGCCGGGCCGTACGCCGCTTCCATGCTGGCCGACCTCGGAGCGAGGGTGATCAAGATCGACGCCACCGATAAGCGTCTCGACGAGGGGCGGCGCTCGTCGGCGCAAGCGCTGGCGGACGTGCGAACCTACGCCGGCAAAGAATCCATGCAGGTCGACCTGCAGACACCCGAGGGTAAAGCAATCCTGCACAAGCTGATCGCGAAGGCCGATGTGCTCTCCCACAACTATCGCCTCGGCGTTGCCGAGCGTCTCCAGATCGACTGGGAGACCTGCAGGCGGATCAATCCCCGTATGGTCTATGCGTGGATGGGCACCTATGGTGAACATGGGAAGCACGCGCGCAGGCCAGGTGCGCACCCCATACCCGGCGCCATCATGGGCGGCGCCGTGCGGCAAATGGGCCGGGGCATGCCACCGCCGCCGGAAACGGTCATGGACACCGAGGATATCGTCGAGGCGACGCGCTGGATCATGAAGTCCAACTGGGGACCCGATCAAAACACTTCCGCGGCGGTAGCCACCGGCATCGTCCTGGGTCTGCGGGCGCGAGACATCAGCGGCAAGGGCCAGCCGGTTAGCGTCACCATGCTCAATGCGAATGCGTGGACCAACGCCGACGAGTATTACGACTACTCCAACCGGCCCCCCATTACAGTTCCCGATGCGGAAATCCATGGGCTCAATGCGCTGTACCGTCTTTACCGCTGCCGGGAAGGGTGGGTGTTCCTCGGATGCCTGTTCGAGGACGAGTGGCAGACATTCTGCCGCACGGTGCAGCGGCCGGACCTCCTGGCCGATCGCCGCTTCGCGACCCGGGAAGCGCGACAGGATAACGATGAGGCCCTGATCGCAGAGATCGCAAATATCTTCGCCGGTCGCGACGCTGCCGAGTGGGAAGATCTGCTGCTGAAAGCCGACATCGGCTGTGTCCGGGCGGACGAAGCGTTGGAGGGAGAATTCTATGCGGACCATCCTCACGCCAAGGCCAATGCGCTGAGCGTGGAGGTGGATCATCCCACTGTCGGCAAACACCTACGTTATGGCGGCCTGGTCGAATTCTCCCTGACGCCCGGACGCTATAAGGCCTCCGCCCAAATCGGCCAGCACACCAAGCCACTGCTGCGGGAGATCGGGTACGACGATCAGCAGATCGAGGACTTGGGACGGCGGGGTATCGTTCAGTGGGCTGATCGTGCGATTGGCGGGGAGCCGTAAGCGCCGTGTCGGTCGCGTCCTCGGGGCCCTGTTCCGGCGCCGCTGCTTTCCTTCCGCAACCGACACGGCGCGGTATTGAAAGCTAAACTGGGCGAAGCCTACAAGGACTGGAGATGGACATGAGTGAGCCTCTGCGCGTAGACGTCGTTTTCGACTTTGTCTGCCCCTGGTGCTACATCGGGAAGCGCCGCCTGGAAGCCGCGCTCGACGTATGGAAAACGGAGCATCCCGACGATCCCGAGCCAGTGGTGCGCTGGCTGCCTTTCCAGTTGAACCCCGACATTCCGGCCGGCGGCATATCACGGCGCGAGCACATGGAGCTCAAGCATGGACCGGCCGGGCCCAGCCCTGAAAAGCAGGAGCACGTTGCGGCTTTGGGAAGGCGCCTGGGTCTCGCGTTCGAGCTCGACAGGATCACCGTGCAGCCCAACACGCTCGACGCCCATCGACTCAGCGGTTGCGCGCAAAGGCAAGGATGGCAGGACGAGATGGTCGAAGCGCTTTTCAGGGCGTTCTTCATGCAAGGCATCAGTCTCAACGATCACGAGGCGCTGGCCGGCCTCGCCGCGAGCGTGGGGTTCGACTGGAGTCAGGTTGCAACGTACTTGGCGAGCGCTACGGATGTGCGGGCGGTCGAGTCGCTAGAGCTGGAAGCTCGGAATGCAGGCATCGACATCGTGCCGTTCTTCGTATTCAACGGCAAAATAACCGTTTCGGGTGCACACGAAGTGAAGGTGCTGCTCCAGGCGATGGATCAAGCGACGACGACCGAAGCAGCGTCGGTTGTCGAATGATCGCCTGGGTTCGCCATCAGCCGCAGCGTCTCCAAGCGCCGTGTCGGTTGCGTCCTCGGCGCCCTGTTCCGGCGCCGCTACTCTCGAGCAGCGCTACCGCGCTCCTCGCTGCGTAGCGACTTCGCGTCGCGCCTTGCCGCTAGGGTTGCAGCACCGCCATCCCTGGCGGATCATGGACGTCACAAATCCCGCATGTGGGAATGATCTGAGCCAGGGAGAGATCACCATGGCAGTCGCGTTGCGAGCATTACGTCCATCGTTCGCCGCCGAGGTTGACGGTATCGATCTCAGCCAGCCGATGGATGCCGGCAGTGTGCGTACGATCTGGGATGCCATCGACCGCTACGCGGTCCTGGTGTTTCGCGATCAGCGCCTGACCGATACGCAGTTGCGCGATTTCGCTGCTGAATTCGGCCCGCTGGAAATTGGCCGCGGAGCGCTCCAGGGCGGCAGACGCCGTCTGGTGCTGCCGCAAATCGGCGACATCTCGAACCTCGACGAGGAGAGCCGTGTCCGTGCCCGCGACGACAGGCGTCGGCTGGACAGCCTGGGCAATCGCCTGTGGCACACCGATGCGTCGTACATGCCGGTGCCGGTCGTGCTTGGCATGCTGCACGCTGTCGTGGTGCCGCCGGCATCGGTGCTGGGTGGTGGCGAGACCGAGTTCGCCGACATGCGTGCGGCCTACGATGCGCTGCCGGAGGCGATGAAGGCGGAAATCGACGGGCTGGTTGCGGAGCACGACATATTCTGGTCGCGCGGCCAGATCGGGTTCACCGAATTCCCGCCGGGCGAACGCGAGAAATACCCACCGTCGCCGCAGCGTCTGGTGCGGCTGCATCCAGGCTCGCAGCGCAAAACGCTCTACCTCTCCGCGCATGCATCGCACATCCTCGGCTGGCCGGTGGGCGAGGGGCGTCTGCTGTTGTGGGATCTGACGGCGCACGCGACGCAAAACCAGTTCGTCTACAGCCATCACTGGCGCGTCGGCGATGTAGTCATCTGGGACAATCGCTGCACCATGCATCGCGGTCGACCACACGATGAGATGCAACCGCGCGATTTGCGGCGTGCGACGACATTGGATAGCGGCTCGACCCTCGAGCAGGCGGCGTGACATCCACGCAGCAATCGAAGAGATCGCAGCCCGATTCCGAGAGGAGGAGCATCAGCATGGTGCCGCGCGCTGTAGTGAATTACCCATTGGCGATCGCATGGATTGCGACCGCGCTCGTGGCGGGCGCCGCGTTCGCCCAGACGAGGGAAGACCCGAAGAACTATCCATCGCGGCCGATCCGCGTCATCGTGGGCAACACTGCAGGAGCTGCCCAGGATATCGTGGCGCGACTGGTCGCGCAGCGACTGGCCGAAACCCTGGGCCAGCAGACCGTGGTTGACAATCGCCCCGGCGCGACCGGCCAGATCGGCATGGAAATCACGTCGAAGGCGGTGCCGGACGGCTACACGCTCATCGTCACCACTTCGGCCGCGCTCGTCCTGAATCCGCTCCTGACCAGGGTGCCGTACGACCCTTACAAGGACTTCACGCCGATCTCGTTGCTCGTCGACAGCCCGCAACTGCTGTTCGCCACCACGGCCATCCCCGCGAAGACCGTGAGCGAATTGCTGGATCTGGCGCGCGCGAAACCGGGTCAGCTGAATTGCGCCTCGCCGGGGTTCGGCGGATCGAACCACATGGGCTGCGAGATGCTCAAGACGATGGGCAAGGTGAATATCGTCCATGTACCCTACAAGGGCACCTCGCCCGCCATCACCGACGTGCTGGGCGGCCATGCGCAGTTCATGTTCAACAGCATTCCTGCGGTGATCGGCCTCATAAAGAGCGGCAAGGTGCGCGCCATCGGCCACGGCGGCACCAAGCGCTCGCCCGCGTTGCCGGATGTCCCCACGATTGCAGAGACACTGCCCGGGTTCCAGGTCGGTACCTGGTACGCCCTGGTCGGACCTGCCGGCCTCCCGGCCACAATCGTCGCGCGGCTCAACGCGGAGGTGAAAAAAATGTTCGACGATCCGCAATTCGCGCAGAAGATCGTCGAGCTGGGACAGGACCCCGCCCCGACCACGCCCGCCGGGTTGACGGCCCACATGCGCAACGAAACAGCCCGCTGGGCAAAGGTCATCAAGGAGGCCGGGCTCAAGCCCGAACGCTGAGGGGGACTGAGGTTCCCACACCCGGATAACAAGGAGGATCGCGCTCCATGCCACTGCCAGCCGACACGGACGTCTCCAGTCCGAAATACCTCAGAGACAAGTACGCCATCGTGGGGGTGGGCGA
>JAQGNH010000374.1 GCA_028291945.1 Betaproteobacteria bacterium | reverse complement strand
AGCAGGCCCCGCTCCGACAGGCTCTTGCGACGCTGCTGGCGCACGCAAGCGTCGCCGAGCACGCCTTGCACACGCGCATGGCCCGCATAGCCCCAGGCGCCGGTCTGCAGATTAAGCCAGTAGCGTCCATTCGGGATCGCAGCACAGGCGCGCTGCTCGAAATAGGCGACCTGCGCGTCGCTGACGCGCTGGCCATTGACGATAACCCAGCGCGTCTGCGCGGACGCGGGCCCGCCGACGGCAAGCCAGCCGACGAATACCACCATTGCCCACTGGACGATCTTCATGATCGACTCAGAATGCTCGCGCGCTGGCGACCTCTCAATATGGCAGATGGCCTATGGCCTCGTTTTCTCGCGAATAACGCGACGAAGCACAACGGGCTTGTCGCGCAGGAATCATCGCGACCGCGCTGCAAGTTGATCGCCAGAGCCGATTCGCACACGCAGCGTGTGCGCGCCTTCTCAGGCGAGTTCAGACACCGGCATTGATTCGAATTCGTAGGCGACGTCGAGTGTCGTCACGCGGCGCAGCTCGCGGTGGTACTTGGCGTCGTCGAACGGCGTGCCACGATGCATCGTGGCCAGGTTGTCCCAGATAACGAGATCGCCGGGCCGCCATTCATGACTGTAAACCAGGTGCGGCTGGGTCGCGCGATCCATGAGATCCCAGATGAGAAGCCGACCCTCGGCAATAGGCCACTCGATGACACGGTTCGCGTGCGACGCTACATAAACCGAGCGCCGCTTCGTGCGCGGATTGGTGCGAATCATTGGATGCACCGCGCCTTTGAGGTTGTCCTGCTCTTCTTCCGAAAACGTGAAACCAAGAGTCTGTCGCGAGTACGCGATCGAATGATGCGCAGTGAGGCGCTCGAGCGTCGCTTTCATCTCGTCATCGAGCGCGTCGTAAGCGGCACGCATATCTGCGAACTGCGTGTCTGACCTGACCGGCGGCAAAACACACGCGTAAAGCATGGAATAGCGGCCTGCCGGGTCCTGGAACGAACCGTCGGTGTGCCAGAGACGGTTGGCGAGTGAATACATGCGCTTGCGGTCGTCCCTCGGGAGAATCTTTCCGTCGGGCCCGACGTTTGAAATGTCGCCGACCGGCACATCTCCGAGCCGGTTCTTCATCAGCGCCGAAACGCCGGTTTTTGTGTGCAGCTTGCCGTCAAGGCGTTGCGCGAACCCGAGCTGGTCCTGAATGCTCAACGACTGTTCGCGGAAGACGAGCACCGCGTACTCGTCCATGCCGGTGCGGATGCGCTCGAGCGTGTCGCGGTCGCGAATGTTGCGAAGGTCGACCGAGCTGACCTCGCCAGCGAAAAGGGAGTGAAGCTTACGAAATGAAATTGACATCGGACTCTCCTCTGGAGCGGCATCAATAACGCGAGACACAGACCCTAACACACCTCGAGGCGGTGCTCACGCGCACGTTGAAATGGACGATAATGTCCCTTCTGCCCGCGACTCGACCCCAAGAGGCGAGCGCGAAGGCGCATGAAGAGAGTGTGTGACGATCGCCTTCCACTTCGAGGAAACATTCCCAAAATGACTTCACCTGTATTTTCTTTGTCACTGCTCGCCTGCACGCTCACGTGCGGCGCCGCGAACGCTGCCGAGCAGCGCTATCCTTCGAAACCGATCCGCTTCATCATCCCGACGACGCCAGGCGGCGGTTCCGACCTCGTCGCGCGCATGCTCGGCCAGAAATTCACGGGCGCCTGGGGACAGCAGGTCGTAATCGATCATCGACCGGGCGCCGGCATGGTCATCGGCATCGACCTCGCGGCCAAGGCAGCGCCCGATGGCTACACGCTCGTCCTGGTCAATCCGTCGCATGCGATTAACGCGACGCTCATGCCCAAGCTGCCTTACGACCCACTCCGCGATCTCACGCCGATCACGGTCGTTGCGACGCAAGCCTACGGCTTCATCGTCTCTCCGCAGTTGCCCGCGAAAAACGTGAAGGACGTCATCGCGCTCGCCAAGGCGAAGCCGCGCGAAATCAATTTTGCGTCGTCGGGTAATGGCTCCGCGTCGCACCTGGCGGGCGAGATGTTCGCTCGCATGGCGGGCGTGGAAATGACCCACGTGCCGTACAAAGGTACCGGCCCGGTCATACCCGACCTCATCTCGAACCGCGTCTCGATCATGATCAACCCCATGCTCGCCATGATCAGTTACGTGAAGGCCGGCCAGCTGCGTGCGATCGCGGTGACTTCAGCCAAGCGCGTAAGCTCGATGCCGGACCTTCCCACTGTCGCGGAATCGGGCGTCCCGGGTTATGAGGCGATCGCGTGGTACATGATCCTCGTGCCGGGCAAGACACCCGCACCGATCGTGTCTCAGTTGCACGCCGAAAGCGTCAAGGCAATCAAATCGGACGACATGGCTGACATGCTCGCGCGTGCTGGAACCGAGCCGCTCGGCAACACGCCGAAAGAAGCGATGGATTTCCTGAAAGTGGAAATCGCGCGCTGGGGGAAGGTGATCAAGCAGGCAAACGTGAAGGTCGATTGATCCGCGACAGGCCAACCGGGCGCGCCAGCGCAGGCAATAATCGCCGGGTTCCATATCACTCGGCCTTGATCCCAACCTGCTTGATCACTCGCGCGTACTTCACGGTTTCCGACTTGATGTAAGCCGCGAACTCCTGCGGCGTCGATGCGACGACATTCAAACCTTGTGCGGTCAGGCGCTCGCGCACGTCCGGCAAGTTGAGCACTTTGACGAGCTCGCCATGCAGCCGCGTGATGATGGCGCGCGGCGTTTTCGCCGGGACGAGAATGCCGTGCCAGCTCGAGGTTTCGAATTTCGGCAATCCCGATTCGGCGGCCGTCGGCACGTCCGGTACCGCGCTGCTGCGAGAAGTGCTGGTCACAGCGAGCGCTCTCATCTTCCCGGACTTCAAATGTGGGAGCGCAGGAAGCAGACTCGAGATGATCATCTGCGACTCTCCCGACAGGATACTCGTCAATGCCGGTCCAGTCCCTTTATATGGGATGTGCACGATGTTCACGCCCGCAGCAAGCTTGAAGACCTCCGCCGCGAGATGATTCGCGGTTCCCGCGCCCCCTGACGCGTAATTGAGCTGGCCAGGCTTCGCTTTCGCGAGCGCGATCAAGTCCTGAACTGACTTCGCCGGCACTGCTGGATTGACGGCGATAACCTGCGGCCCGCTCGTAAGCTGGCTTACCGTCTCGAAATCGCGCTGCGGATCGTACGGAAGTTTCGCATTGAGAGTCGGTTGTATCGTCAGCGCACCTGAGGGGCCAAGGAGCAGCGTGTGGCCATCGGGAGCCGCCTTCGCGACGATCTCACATCCGACGATGCCTGAGGCCCCTCCCCGGTTATCGACCACGACCGTTTGCCCAAGCGCTTCAGTTAACTTCTGACTCAGCGAGCGGCCGACAATGTCACTCGGCCCGCCCGGAGGAAATGGATCGACGATGCGTATGGGCCTGCTTGGATATGCATTCTCCGACGCGATGGCGGGACATAGCGTGCACGTGATTACCACGCTGCACACAACTATCACCGGCCGCTTCATCCTCGCGAGCTCTTAGGTGCTGAGCAACGCGAGTGAAGCTCAGTGATGCTGCTCTGAGCCCATTTCTGCCTTCGCCGTTTGCTCAACATAATTCCAACGTCCGACTCTGAACTGTCGTCCCCGTTCAACCGTGCAGCAGTGATCGAGGTATGGTTGTAATCGCAGGTGATTATTACTCCATATTTTGTAGTAGTCCAATACCCACAGCCTCTTTGTTGAGATGATAAAAGATGTGAAACTGTTTTGCCGGTCCGCTAGGCCATCTGAGATGCACCATTTCGCCTCGACGACCGAGGAAGTGATCTTCCGGCACAACGTGACGGACGCATGCGGTGACCTTCTTCAATGCTGCGGACAGCCCGGGGAAGAAAAATGAGCCCGCGCCTCTTTGTCGATCACGGCGATCGCAACCGACTGACGCTGCAGCATGTCCGGCAGCGGTGAGGAGGGCTCGGCCGCGGCCGGCAATGCCCGCAATCCGGTGACACCCGACGAGGTGATGTTCTCCGCAGCCGTGCGCGCCGAGCAGGCGCAGCGCGGCTCGCGTGAGTCGAACGCGCGGCGCGCCGAGGTGG
>JAQGNH010000147.1 GCA_028291945.1 Betaproteobacteria bacterium | reverse complement strand
GCATTGTCGAGCATGTATGCGGGAACGCCCTGGTGCTCTGCCACCTCCCGCAGTCGATTCGAGTTCGAGCTGTTCGGGGAGCCTACGACCAGGATCACATCGCATTCACGCGCCAGCGCCTTGACGGCGTCCTGCCGATTCTGCGTGGCGTAGCAGATATCATCCCGCCGCGGACCCACAATCTCGGGAAACCGCCTCTTCAGCGCATCTATGGTGCGTCGCGCATCGTCGATCGACAACGTGGTTTGAGTGACGAATGCAAGGTTTGCTGGGTCTTGAACTTCGAGTCGTTCTACGTCTTCGGGGCCTTCCACCAGGTACATTCCGCCATTCGCCTGCCCCATGGTCCCTTCCACCTCCGGATGCCCCTGGTGCCCAATCATCACGATCTCGCGTTTTTGCGCGCGCTTCTTCGCGACCTCCACGTGCACTTTCGTAACCAAGGGACAAGTCGCGTCGAAGACTCGAAAGCCCCTCAGTTCGGCCTCTCGTCGAACCGCCTGCGACACGCCGTGCGCGCTGAAGATCACGGTGCTTCCTCTGGGTATGGTATCCAGCTCTTCCACGAAGACCGCGCCTTTCGCCTTGAGATCTTCGACTACAAACTTGTTGTGAACGACTTCATGCCGCACATAGATGGGAGCCCCATAGAGGCCGAGGGCCCGCTCGACGATTTCGATGGCCCGATCTACGCCAGCGCAGAAACCCCGCGGCTTTGCCAGCACGACTTCCATAGGAGAGTGGTTGGTGACAGTAAGGTAGCTATTATACGAGCCAGCGCGGCTCAGGCTGCAGCGGCTTTGCCTTTTGCTTTGAGCGCATCCCAGATCAGCAAGACGGCACCGCAACTGATCGCCGAATCAGCCACATTGAACGCGGGCCAGTGGTAACCAAGCGCGTGAAAATCAAGGAAGTCGACGACCGCGCCGTACAAGAGGCGATCGATTACGTTGCCGACAGCGCCGCCCAATATCAAGCTCAACGCGACGCAAAACATCGTCTGCGCTGCGTATTTCCGCAGGAGCCATGCGATCCAGATGCTTGCAGCAAGCGCGATGCCGATGAACAATTCCCGCTGCCAGCCTGCCGCATCCGAGAGAAAGCTGAATGCGGCGCCGCGGTTATACACGAGCACAAGGTTGAAGAAAGGAGTCACTTCAACCATTTCGTGGAGTGACAAACTATGCGTGATCGCCTGCTTCGTGAGCTGGTCGAGAATGAGGACCGCCGCCGCCAGTCCGAGCCATTTATGCATGCGTTCGTACCTCGCCGGCGCCATACAAGTTCGCAATGCAACGTCCACAGATCTCCGGATGTTCGGGATCCGCGCCGACGTCTTCTCGATAATGCCAGCACCGTTCGCATTTGATATGCGCCGTCGGCACGACACTCAGCTTCACACCTGGAATGGCCGTCCCTGCAGCATTCGCCGGTGCATCGTGCTGAACGCGAGCCGCCGATGTTATAAATACAAAACGCAGATCATTATCGAAAGAGCGCAGGAACTTCGCTTCTTCTCCGTTTGCGTAGAGCTCTACCTCTCCTGCGAGCGAAGATCCGATCTTGCCCGAAACGCGCAACGTCTCGAGCTGCTTCAATACGTCCGAACGCAATGAACGCAAGCGTCCCCATCGTTCACGTAGCAATTCCGCGTCGGCAGGCAATTGAAAGTCGTACCAGGTCTGCTCGAAGACGCTCGCCTCGGCTCCGTGCACCACCTCCCATACCTCTTCGGCGGTAAAGGACAGGATAGGCGCAAGCAGCCGCGTCAGGCTCTCGGTGATGTGATACAGCGCGTTCTGTGCGGAGCGCCTGGATAGTGAGTCTGCGGGTGCTGTGTACAGCCGGTCCTTGAGGATATCGAGGTAGAAACCGCCCAAATCCTCCGAGCAAAACGTCTGCAGCTTCTGAGCTACGAGATGGAACTCATACGAACCATAATGCCCCTGTTCGACGGGGTCTTTCACGCCCTTCCCAGAAGGCGTGAGCGCGCGTTGCAGATCGTGTGTCATCACCCATGCATAGCGGTCGATCTCGAGCCATTCGCCGATGGGCAAAGCATCGCGCGCGTAGTCAAAGTCAGCGACGTTGGCAAGAAGGAACCGCAACGTATTACGGATGCGGCGATACGACTCCACGACCCGCTTCAAAATTTCCTTGGATATCGAGAGCTCGCCTGAGTAATCGGTCGCCGCTACCCACAAGCGCAGGACATCCGCGCCGAGCTCATCCATCACCTGCTGCGGCGCGACCACGTTTCCCTTGGACTTGCTCATCTTGTGACCGGAGCCGTCGACGACGAACCCATGCGTGAGCAATGCCCGATAGGGTGGTATACCGTCAGTCATGCAGGAGACGAGCAGCGATGAGTGAAACCATCCCCTGTGCTGATCCGAACCCTCCAGGTACAGGTCAGCTGGAAAAGCGCTTTCGGATTTGTGTGATCCGCGCAGCACGGTGTAGTGCGTCGACCCGGAGTCGAACCAGACATCGAGCGTATCTTTCACCTTCTCATAGTAAGGCGCATCGACCCCCAATAACTCTTCAGCAGAAATGGACTGCCATGCTTCGATACCACCCTCCTCGATCCGCTTTGCCACTGCTTCCAGCAAATCGAGCGTACCAGGATGCAACTGGCCGGTTTCCTTGCGGATGAAGAAAGGCATCGGCACGCCCCATTGGCGCTGCCTCGAAAGCGTCCAGTCGGGGCGATTGGCGATCATGCCGTGCAGCCGAGCCTTACCCCAGGATGGAAAAAACTGTGTCGCTTCTACGCCGCGAAGGGCGGTCGTCCGCAGCATCTCAGGAGGCTTGACGCCGTGGTACCCCGGAACGTCGTCCATCCCGGCAAACCATTGGGTCGTCGCGCGGAGAATGATCGGTGTCTTGTGCCGCCAGCAGTGCATGTAGCTGTGCATGTGGGCCGCTTTGGCAAACAGCACGCCTTTGTCTGCCAGCAGTTCCACGATCTTGGGATTCGCTTTCCAGATATGCATGCCACCGAAATGTGGCAGCGACGCGACATACTTGCCGTCGCCCAGCACCGGCGTAAGGATGTTGTCGTCCTTCATGCCATAGCGACGACAGGATTCGAAGTCCTCCACACCATAAGCTGGCGCGCTGTGCACGATTCCCGTGCCGGTATCGAGTGTCACATACTCGCCCAGGTACACCGGGGACACACGATCATAAAAAGGATGGCGAAATTCGATCAACTCCAGATTCCTGCCTTTCGTCACCGCCACCAGCCGCCATTCCCGGATGCCGTACCGACGCGCCATCTCAAGCAGACGTCCATCAGAAAAACCGCTGCTCAGCGTCACTGTTGAGAGCTCACCGGTTTGCTGAACGGGACGCGTGAAGATTTCATGCGCGACGATAATGAGCTTATCTTCGGTCTCGATCAGCGCGTAATCGAAGTCGGGATGAACGTTCAACGCCTGATTTGCGGGCAGCGTCCAAGGCGTTGTCGTCCAGATCACCGCATAGCCCGGCTTGGCTGGTAGGCGCTCGATTCCGAACGCCGCGGCGAGCTTTTCGGGTTGGGCGAACGGAAAGCCGACGTCGACTGCAATATCCTTACGGTCTTCGTATTCCACCTCCGCTTCGGCAAGCGCCGAGCCGCAATCGAAACACCAATTCACAGGCTTCAGACCGCGGTACACATAGCCGTGCTTGAGCAGAAGGCCGAGTGCGCGAATCTCGTCGGCTTCATTTCGAAAGGCCATCGTGAGATAAGGATGGTCCCAATCGCCGAGCACGCCCAGCCTTTGAAAATCACGCTTCTGCCGCTCGACCTGCTCGGCCGCGTACGCGCGACAGAGCCGCTGAGTTTCGGCAGGAGGCAAGTTCTTTCCATACTGCTTTTCGATCTGGACTTCGATCGGCATGCCGTGGCAATCCCATCCAGGAACATAGGGTGCATCGAATCCGGACATCGATTTACTCTTGACGATGATGTCCTTGAGAATCTTGTTGACCGCGTGTCCGATGTGAATGTCGCCGTTAGCGTAAGGGGGACCGTCGTGCAAGACGAAGCGCGGACGACCGCGACTCGCTTGGCGAATGCGCTCATAGAGCTTGCGCTCCTGCCAGCTTTTCAACATCGCGGGCTCCCGCCGCGCGAGATCGGCGCGCATCGGGAACGGCGTATCAGGTAGGTTCAGCGTCTTCTTGTAGTCAGCCATTGGAAATCACTGCTGCATTATCAGTGGCGAAACTGCGCGACGCCCCCGCCCTTGTCATCGAGCGGCACGGCGGCGCTTCCGCGAAAATAAGCGCGGGCGTTGGCAACATCCACCGAGATTTGTCTCGTGAGCTCTGCGAGATCCTTGAACTTCTCTTCGTCGCGGAACTTGTGCAGAAAGTCGACGCGCACATGTCGCCCGTAGATCTCGCCAGAGAAATCGAAAATGTATACCTCGAGCACAGCCTCGCCGTGCTGTTTGACAGTGGGACGTATCCCGAGGCTCGCAACTCCACGCAGCGGCGAGTCGGCTGCGCCGCTGACCTCTACCGCAAAAATTCCTGTGAGCGGGGGCCGATTATGCTTCATCTGAACGTTTGCAGTCGGATAACCCAGCTTGCGGCCCAATCCATCGCCACGGACGACACGACCTCCAATGCTATATGGGCGACCGAGCAGTCGGGCGGCACCCGCCAGGTCGCCGCACTCGAGCGCCTTGCGTACGGCTGTGCTCGACACACGCTCACCCTCGAGCATGACGCTGCTCATCGCGTCCACGGTGTAACCCAACTGCGATGCGTATTGCTTGAGCATTGAGAAATCGCCAGCGCGTCGTGCCCCGAAACGGAAATCATCTCCGACCAGCAGACTGTGCACGCCGAGGCCCCTCACGAGAATTCGCTTGATAAACTCGTCCGGACTGATTTGCGCGAAAAGGTAATTGAACCGGCACACATAACTTCGTTCAATCCCGTACGCCGCCAGCAACTGAAGCTTTTCGCGGAGTGACGTTAGGCGGGACGGCGCCCGATCAGGTGCGAAGAATTCGCGCGGGTGCGGTTCGAAGGTCATCGCACACGCGGGCAACCCACCGTCGCGGGCGGATTCGCCCAGCCGCGACAGCATGGCCTGATGGCCGAGGTGCACACCGTCGAAATTGCCGATCGTCAGCGCGATAGGCGCTTTGGCAGCGATCGGCACGCTGCGCAGGATCCGCATACAATTGCGGCGCAAAAGCGCCCGTAAAAGCTTGAATTGTAGCGTGTTTTGAGGCGGCGGGTCTAGGCGTACCGCGTCCGGGGAACGACCTCGAACGCATGGGCTGAAGCGTCTGAATACACGTCGCCCATGAGAATTACAGCTGGACCGGCGACGCCGATCGAGGCGAGACCGGGCAGGTCTGCCAAGGTAAGCTTGAACTCGCGATGTCCGGGCAGCGATGCGTTCTCGACCACTACGACCGGCGTCGACTGCGACATTCCGCGTTCGATCAAGGCTTCCGCGATTTGCTCCGCCTGGCCAAGCCCCATGTATATCACTGTTGTATCGGCGGACATGGCAGCACGCGCCCAGTCGTTCGAGTCTTGTCCCTCGCCGATGCGCGGCGTCACAAACGTGACGCTGCGTGCGACACCGCGCTGCGTCAGCGAGACACCGACTTCGGCGGTCGCAGCGAGCGCAGATGTCACACCCGGCACCACCTCGAACTCGATTCCGGCGGCCCTGAGCGCTGCAATCTCTTCCTGCGCGCGACCGAAAAGCATCGGATCTCCGCCTTTGAGCCGCACAACGTGGGCGTGCTTGCGTACAGCATCGACGAGCCGCTTGTTGATGAAGCGCTGTGCAGTCGAATGCTTGCCACAGCGTTTGCCCACCGCGACGTGTTCAGCGTGCGCCGCAATCTGCACGATATCAGGGTGCACCAACGCATCGTAGAACACGATGTCCGCTTGCCTGAGCAGCTCCGCGGCGCGCAACGTCAGCAGATCGGGCGCACCGGGGCCAGCACCGACGAGATAAACCTTGCCTGATCGCATCAACGCGATCCTGCCGCTTCACGTCTTCGAAACAACGGTACAGGTCTGTCGACCGCGGTTTGATACGCTTCGCTAAAGTCGTTGAATGCGGCAAGTGCGGTTTCTACGTCCTCGCCATCTCGTAAATCGAACGCATCGAATCCGCAGCGGTGAAGGTAGTAAAGCTGATCGCGCTGAATGTCGCCGATCGCGCGCAGTTCGCCGCGCCAGCGATAACGCTCGCGAAGCAGCCGTGCAATGCTGTAGCCACGCCCGTCCGTAAAGCTCGTGAAACGCACAGCGATCAACTGGAAGCGCCCGAGATCGTCGGCGATCGCGGCCGGCTCGTCACCGCCACCTAGGCAGACGCCCAAGCGATCGCCACGCGCGACAAGTTCATTGCGCAATGCCTGCCACGACGAAAGCGGGACGATGACATCGCCAGCCGCGGGTATGGACGGGAGTGCGCCGTCCGCGCCCGGTTCAAGCAGCTGCCAGCTGTCGAGCGCGAGCTTTCGGTCCTTGATGAGCGCCATATACGTGTTCCTTGAAAGGTTCGGTGCCGATGCGACGCACGACGTCGACAAAGCGTTCCGCGTCGCTGTCGCGCTGCTTCAGATAGACCTGAATCAGTTTTTCGACAACGTCGGGCACCTCGTCTTGAGAGACCGATGGGCCGAGTACTTTGCCAAGCGAGGCTGCGTTTCCTTGGGCACCGCCTATGGATATCTGGTAGTACTCGGCACCTTGCTTGTCGACACCGAGTATGCCGATGTGGCCGATGTGATGATGTCCGCAGGAGTTCATGCAGCCGGAGATATTCAAATCGAGCTCTCCGATGTCGTAGACATAGTCAAGATCATCGAACCTACGCTGAATCGCTTCCGCAACGGGAATCGATTTCGCATTGGCGAGCGAGCAGTAATCTCCGCCGGGACACGAAATGATATTCGTGATCATCCCGACGTTCGCCGTTGCAAGATCCAATCCGCGCGCTTCCTGCCACAGCCTGAAGAGCTCTGACTGACGCACGTCGGGGAGGAGCAAGTTCTGCTCATGAGTGACGCGCAACTCGCCAAAGCCGTAGCGCTCGGCGAGGTCCGCAACCGCGTCCATCTGCTCGGCGGTTGCATCGCCGGGTGGAACGCCTGTGCGCTTCAGGGACAGTGTAACGGCGGCGTAACCGGGCACCTTGTGAGGGTGCACATTACGGCGCACCCACGAGGCAAACGCTTTGTCACGGCCCAGCGCGAGCACGTAGCCGCTTGAAAGCGGCTCGAGCTTTTCGTAAGTCGGGCGCGTAAACCGGCGCGTTACGCGATCGACCTCTGCTGAGGTGAGTGTGGCATCGCCGTCTCTGATCTGCTGCCACTCGGCCTCGACCTGGTCGCGAAAACCAGCGGGAGTCAGATCCTTGACCAGAATCTTGATGCGCGCCTTCCACTTGTTGTCGCGTCGGCCGTAGCGGTTATAGACACGCAGTATCGCTTCAAGATAGGTCAGCAGATGCTGCCACGGCAGGAAATCGCGAATGACGGCGCCGAGGATCGGCGTCCGGCCGAGACCACCACCGGCGAGAACGCGAAACCCTATTTCCCCGGCGTCATCTTTCACTGCCTGAAGGCCAACGTCATGCACCTGAATCGCTGCGCGATCCTCCGCGGCGCCCGCAATAGCGATTTTGAATTTCCGTGGCAAGTAGGCGAATTCGGGATTGAAAGTCGACCACTGGCGAACGATCTCGCACCACACGAGCGGATCCACGATTTCGTCCGGCGCAATGCCGGCAAAGTGATCGCTCGTGATGTTACGAACGCAATTGCCACTCGTCTGGATGGCGTGCATCTGAACGGTGGCAAGCGTGGCAAGAATCTCCGGCACGTCTTCGAGCCGCGGCCAGTTCAACTGGAGGTTTTGACGCGTGCTGAAATGACCGGTCCCACGATCGTAGGTGCGAGTCACGTGAGCGAGTGCTCGCAACTGCCGCGAGGCGAGAAGACCATAGGGAATCGCGATGCGCAGCATTGGCGCATGCCGTTGAATGTAGAGGCCATTTTGTAGCCGCACCGGCCGAAAGTCGTCCTCCGAGAGCTTGCCGGCCAGGAAACGCCCGGTCTGGTCGCGGAATTGCGCGACCCTTTCGTCCACCAGTCTCTGGTCGATCTCGTCGTAGATGTACACGCTGTAGCCTCCAAGCAGGTCGTCCATAGTAGCAACGGCGCATATAGCGACAAAGAATATTGTGTTAGAGTTACAGAAGATTCAGTTCTTAGCGCGTAACCACATGAAACTACAGCAATTGCGTTATCTGCGGGAAGTGGTGCGGCGTGGGTTGAACGTGTCCGAGGCGGCTGAAGCGCTGTATACCTCCCAGCCGGGCATCAGCAAGCAGATCCGCATGCTCGAAGATGAGCTGGGCGTACAGATTCTGATAAGGCACGGCAAACGCGTTGTAGACCTCACCGAACCGGGTCGCATCATTGTCGATATCGCTGACCGCATGCTCCAGGACGCTGAAAGCCTGCGCGCTGTGGGCCGCGAGTTCGGGACGGAAGACACAGGCACGCTTTCCATCGCTACGACCCCCACGCAAGCGCGCTATGCGTTACCTGGGGTGGTCAAGCGCTTCATCGAGCGTCACCCTCGCGTGAAACTGAGCCTGCGCGAAGGAAGCCCCGAGCAGATCCTCGAGCTAGTGACTACGGGTGCTGTGGACTTGGGGATCGTGACCGAAAGTTACCCGAACATCGAATCTTTGGTGATGCTGCCGTGTTACCAATGGAACCGCGCCGTCATAACGCAGGCGGACCACCCTTTGCTCAAGGAGAAACCGCTTACGCTCGAGGCCATCGCACGCTATCCGATAGTGACGTATGACTTCGCCTTCAATCCTGAATCGCCGATACGCAAAGCATTCGATGCGCGCAACATCAAGACCAATGTCGCTCTCACCGCAGTGGATGCGGATGTGATCAAGGCGTACGTCGAGCTCGGCGTCGGCGTGGGACTTCTCGCAAAAATGGCTTTCGACGCGGAGCGGGACTCTGCGCTGCGGCTCATCGACGCTGGCCACCTATTCGAAGCGAGCACGACGCGGATCACGCTCCGGCGCAACGCCTACCTGCGACGATACGGATACGATTTGATCGAACTGTTTGCGCCGCATTTGTCGCGCGCCGTCGTGGAAAAAACGATGCGCGGGCCCGGAACGGATTACGAGCTCTAACCGACTTTAGCCGCCCGCCATGAGCGCCGAAATAACAGTCACCGTGTTCTCGCTGCTCCAGTCCATCTCTCCGAGCAATCGATAACGCACGCGGCCATCGGGACCGACGATGAAGGTTACCGGCAGAAGCCGGGCGCCCCAGTTGCGCGTTACCGATTTATTCGCGTCCAGGAGCACTGGAAGATCAAACCGCGTCTCCTTCAGGAAGTTGCGGACACGGGACTCCGGTTCGTCGACGTTCACGGCCAGAACGACGAAAGGTTTTCCCGCGAGCTTCTCACTCAGTCGCTGGATCGAAGGCATCTCCTGCCGGCACGGCTCGCACCACGTCGCCCAGAAATTGACGAGCACGACTTTGCCGCGATAGGCCGCAAGATCATGGGCTCGACCCTCGACATCTTTCAATGCAAGGCTGGGCGCGGGCCCGCCGCCCCAAGGCGCCAGAGCCGGCGCGGACATTGCCGGCGCAACGAAGATGAGCACGGCTAAGACTAAGGCCAATCGACTGGTCCGGCTCCAGAAGCTTTGCATACCAATTTCCTATTCTGCGGCGCGCTGACTGAAGTCGCGCAACCTGAAGCCCAGTGCCCAGAGCGCGACGAAATACGTGGTGGCGCCCAGTACAATCACGCACGTCAGCCGTATAACACGATGCGATGCGCCTGGTGCAAGCCACAACGCTGCATCTCCGCCGGCGAGCCAAATCACCACCCCCATCATCGCGACTGCAACTGCGAGCTTCAATATGAAAGGCGCCCAACCGGGCTGTGGGGTAAATACGCCCCGACGGCGCAGCAGCCAGAAAAGCGAGCCGGCGTTGAAGCACGCCCCGAGACTGATCGCAAGCGCAAGCCCGGCATGCCGCAATGGCCCGATCAACACCGCATTGAGCGCCTGGGTGGCAAGTAGCGTAACCACAGCGATTCTTACGGGCGTCCTGATGTCCTGACGCGCATAGAACGCCGGCGCGAGCACTTTGACAAGTATCAGGCCGACAAGCCCGACGCTATACGCGATGACCGCATCGCGCGTGGCGCGTGTATCAGCGACGGAGAAAGCGCCGTACTGGAATAGCGTCGTCACCAGGGGCAGAGCGAGCACGGCGAGTGCAGCCGCGGCGGGCACCGCAAGCAGCAAAGTAATCCTGAGCCCCCAGTCGAGCAGACGCGAGTAAGCCTCGGTCGAGCTCGTGGCGTAATGTTTCGAAAGACTGGGCAGCAATATCGTCCCCAGTGCCACACCCAGCATTCCGGTCGGAAACTCCATCAGACGATCCGCGTAGTAGAGCCACGACACGCTGCCGGTCACCAGGAACGACGCGAAAATGGTATTGATGATCAGGCTGACCTGACCAATCGACACGCCAAACACTGCCGGCCCCATCTGACGCAGCACGCGCGATACCCCTTCGTCTTTTTTTGCCAGCTTGAAACGCGGAAGCATCTTGATGCGAACGAGAAACGGCAGCTGGAAGAGAAGCTGCAACACTCCGCCGACAAATACTGCCCACGCTAAAGCGAGCACCGGCGGATCGAAATAAGGCGCCGCCCACAATGCAAATCCGATGAACGACAAATTCAATAGAACAGGCGTGAAAGCGGGCACAGAGAAACGGCTGTAGGTATTGAGGATGCCTCCAGCAAAAGCGGTCAGAGAAATAAAAAAGATGTAGGGGAAGGTGATGCGGAGCATCTGGACCGAGAGCTGGTATTTGTCGGGATTCGCCGTGAAGCCCGGCGCCGTCAGATAAATGATCACGGGCGCGGCGAGCACACCCAAGACGCTGACTACACATAGCGCGATAGCGAGAACCCCCGAGACATTGTCGACGAGGAGCTTCGTGTGCTCGTGCCCGCGCCGATTCTTGTACTCGGCCAGAATGGGGACGAACGCCTGCGAGAAAGCCCCTTCAGCAAACAGGCGGCGCAGCAGATTCGGTATCCTGAACGCGACGAAGAACGCGTCTGTCATCAGCCCCGCGCCGAACAAGCGGGCGACAAGAGCGTCGCGTACAAATCCCAGAATACGGGAAATGAACGTCATGCTGCTCACCGTCGCCAGGACTCGTAGTAAATTCATATTGTTGTGGGCGCGGCGGCGAGCTGCTGGCGCCTTGTCAAACGGGCGGAACATCCGTATGATACCGCCCTTTTTCCCAAGCAGAATCCGGAGTTTACATGGCCAACACCGCATCAGCCAGAAAGCGGGCCCGGCAAAGCGAGCAGCAGCGCCAGCACAATACCAGCCTGCGCTCCGAGCTACGCACCGCTGTCAAAAACGTCAGAAAAGCTATCGAAGCGGGCGACAAGTCCGCTGCGCAAGGCGTGTACATAAACGCAGTGAGCACGATCGACTCGATCGCGGATAAGAATATCATTCACAAAAACAAGGCGGCACGCCATAAGAGTCGCCTTTCAGCAGCGATCAAAAGCATGGCGTAAGGACAGGAGCTGCCCCAGTAGCTCCTGTCCACCCACCTCCGGCCCGCACTGCACACTTGGGGCGCGGCCCCGCCTTGCCGTCGACCGACGCCCGCGATGTTGCGCGACGGTCTATGATGGGCAAGAATAGACTCGACGACGGCGGCTTAAAGCCGCCGTGCTTTTTTTGAGGCCCTCTCCATGTCGCACGTCATGAATACGTATGCTCGGCTGCCAATCGCTTTTGCGCGCGGTGAAGGCGCGTGGCTCTGGGACACGCACGGTAAGCGCTATCTCGATGCGCTCGCAGGCGTCGCGGTGTGTGGATTGGGGCATGCGCACCCGCGCCTCACGACTGTGCTTCAAAAGCAGGTCGCCACGCTGATCCACACTTCGAACATTTACGAAATTACGCTTCAGGAACGGCTCGCAGACCGACTGGCGGCAATTTCGGGGATGGAATCTCTGTTCTTCTGTAACTCAGGCTGCGAAGCGAACGAGGCTGCGATCAAGCTGGCGCGGCTTTACGGACACAAACAGGGCATCGAGGCCCCAGCGATCATTGTCATGGAAAAGGCCTTTCACGGCCGCACGATCGCCACGCTCACGGCGACAGGGAGCCGCAAAGCGCAGGCAGGCTTCGAGCCACTCCTTGCCGGTTTCGTGCGTGTCCCGTTCGACGATCTAGAAGCTGTACGCCGCGTCGCTGCCAATAACCGCAACGTCGTCGCTGTGCTCGTCGAGCTTATCCAGGGCGAGGGCGGCGTCAACGTTTGCCATCCGGATTATCTCACCGGGCTGCGCGCGATCTGCGATGAAAATCGATGGCTGCTCATGCTGGATGAAGTGCAGAGTGGGACCGGGCGCACCGGAACCTGGTTCGCATTCGAGCATTCGAGAGTCAAGCCAGACGTGGTGACCCTCGCCAAGGGCCTCGGCAACGGCGTGCCGATCGGCACCTGCATGGCCGCGGGCCCTGCTGCGACGCTTTTCAAACCGGGCAGCCATGGCTCGACGTTTGGCGGCAACCCGCTGGCCTGCGCCGCCGGTCTCGAAACGCTTTCGATCATCGAAGACGATGGCCTGATGCGAAACGCAGTCGTCATTGGTGACTTCATTCGTGATCAGCTGCGGGCCCGGCTCACCGACGTTGCAGGAGTGAAGGACGTGCGCGGCGTCGGACTGATGATCGGCATCGAGCTCGCGCACCCGTGCGGCGAGCTCGTGAGTCGCGCGCTCGAAGCCGGGCTGCTCATCAACGTGACGGCGGACACTGTCGTTCGACTTTTGCCGCCGCTGATCTATACGCGGGAACAGGCGCAGCTGCTCGTCGACACCCTTGTTCCCCTCATCCGCGATTTTCTGGCCCAGAGTCAAACTGTCGTCGGATCGGCACAACCCGCCGTGCAACCGGTCTAGTGGTGGCGCGGTGGTGACATGAGCGTTCGGCATTTCCTCCAGCTCAAAGACTTGAGTCGTGAGGAGTATGCGTACGTGTTCGAGCGCACGCGCTGGATCAAGGACCGATTCAAGGGCTACGAACCGTATCGGCCGCTGCACGATCGAACGCTCGCGATGGTGTTCGAAAAGCATTCCACCCGCACGCGCGTTTCATTCGAAGCGGGAATGCACCAGCTCGGTGGTTCAGTCATCACACTGATGACGCGCGACACGCAGCTTGGACGGGGTGAACCGATCGAGGACGTCGCACGTGTGATCACGCGCATGGTAGACCTGGTAATGATCCGCACGTTCGAACAGGCCATCATCGAGCGTTTCGCGGCCCATTCGCGAGTCCCTGTCATCAATGGTCTTACGAACGAGTACCACCCATGCCAGATCATGGGCGATATCTACACCTTCATTGAACAGCGTGGCGACATCCGCGGCAGGACGGTCGCGTGGATTGGAGACTCGAATAACGTCTGTAACACGTGGCTGCAGGCGGCCGAGCTATTTGACTTCAACGTCCATGTTTCGACCCCGCCCGGCTACGAAGTGGAACCTGAGCGAGCAGGCGTTTATGGGACGGACCATTACGAAGAGTTCGGAGATCCGATGGAAGCCGCCAAAGATGCCGATCTGATCACGACGGATGTTTGGACGAGCATGGGTTTCGAAGCCGAGGATGCCGAACGCAAACGCGACTTCGAGGACTGGCAGGTCGATGTCGACATGATGCGGGCTGCAAAGAAAGACGCGCTCTTCATGCATTGTCTGCCTGCGCATCGGGGCGAAGAAGTCACGGCCGAAGTCATCGACGGCCCGCAGAGTGTGGTGTGGGACGAGGCCGAAAATCGACTGCATACTCAAAAAGCGCTGATGGAGTATCTGCTTCTTGGACGCTTGTAGCTGTGAAGCGAGCCGCGGCGACTGGAGGCACGGCTAACATTCGCCCCAATGCTAAACAGCGAAACCAAAGCGAAATCTCGACTAGGATGCACCGTGCACAAGCGTTAGTGGAACAGCTTTTCCAGGCGCGTGGAGTCTTTACGAGTGACGCGACGCGAATGCAGCCGTGCAGCACATGGTTAACACGATGCGGTCGTCATGAATCTTTCAGACGACTGTCCCGGACCACTCAACTGTATAGTCGCCAAGCTTAAGCAGAAGCGGCGGTAGCGTATCTGCGGCCCTACTCGCTGCGGGGCAAGCAAATTGCTGGAGTGGGCTCCGGTCTGTTTTCATCTTCGGGCACCAGGTAATTTTTACGAGTTGCCGCGCCCATTACGTTGGAATATGTTGGCGTCCTGTCGGGCGCGCCTAAGGTCATAGATGACTACCATAGCAGTGGCAAGAAAAAACGGCTATGCGGCGATCGCCGCAGACACCATGACAAAATGGGGATCGGGCAAGGAAACGGCCGACTACATCGTCAATCATGGAAAGATTTTCCGCGTCGGCAACACTTACCTCGGCGTAACCGGCAATGCCACGTTTCAGGCGATCCTGCGGGATTACTTTTCGCGGCCGCGCGTCTACGCCCGGTTCGAAACGCCACTGGAGATCTTCAAGACCTGGCAAAAGCTGCACGCAGTGCTCAAACAGGACTACTACCTGGTGGCCGGCCACGGTGAAGACGATGCGATAGAATCGTCGCGCATGGACGTGTTGATCCTCAATGCGAACGGCATATTTGGCATCGCCGCACACAGAACGGTCCAGGAGTTCTCGAAGTTCTACGCCTTCGGTAGCGGAGGCGACATCGCACTTGGCGTCATGTATGCGACATACCCCGATGCGAAGCGCTCCGCAGAAGATATTGCGCGGCGCGCCATCGAAGGCGCCGCCGAGTTCGACGACAGCACCGGCGCGCCGGTGACCTCGTATGCGGTAAAATTGCGGCGCGGCTGAAAGCCGTTCGCAAGTTCAAACCAGGGATTCAGCAGATGCCTTCGTTCGACATCGTTTCAGAAGTCAATCAGGTCGAGGTGCACAATGCACTCGATCAGACCAATAAGGAAGTCACGAACCGTTTCGACTTCAAGGGATCTGATGCGCGCGTCGAGCTGAATGAAAAAGAAAAGACGCTCACGGTGTTTGCCGATGACGATTTCAAGCTGGGACAAGTACGCGACGTGCTCACAGGCAAACTCGCGAAGCGCGGCATTGACGTGCGCTGCCTGAACGCTGGAGACATCGAGAAGGTCAGCGGCAACAAGGTCAAGCAGAGCGTCGTGGTGCGGCAGGGCGTCGAGCAGGAGCTCGGAAAAAAGATCGTGAAGATCATCAAGGACAGCAAACTCAAGGTTCAGGCGAGCATACAAGGTGACGCTGTTCGCGTCTCCGGCGCGAAGAAGGATCTCCTGCAGGAAACGATTGCCGTCGTACGGAAAGCGATCAGCGATTTCCCGCTGCAGTTCAAAAACTTCAGAGATTGATGCGACGCACGCTCGCGCTCAGGAGCGCTTCAGACCTGTAGCCCAGCGGTCGTAAACGCGGTCTGCAACTCGACGCAGCGCGTCCAGTCTCTCAAACATGTTTTCACGCATCGCTCCCGGGGTTTGCACTGCAGGGCTGCGTGCGAGATTGCGTTCGATTTCACCGGCGCCGCTCTCGCACCAATTTTCGATCATGTCCGCGGTGATCTCGATATGGCATTGCATGCCTATGTGGTTACCGAGCACAAAAGCCTGGTTCGCACATTGCGCGCTCGACCAGATTCGGGTCCCCTCCGGCGGTATTGCAAAGGTTTCACCATGCCAGTGGTAAGACTCGAAATCATCGGCCGGACCCCACTCACTCGCAACGGCGGCATCTTCGACAGCGACCCGTCCCCATCCGATCTCCTTGACCGCGTTGCGCGTCACCTGCGCGCCAAGTGCCTTAGCTAAAAGCTGCCCGCCGAGGCAATGACCAATGACGGGGACTTCAGACCTGACGCAGTCGCGAATCAAAGTGAGCATCGGCCCAAGCCACGGCAGATCATCGTTGACACTCATGGGCCCGCCCATCATCGCGAGCCCCGTGATGTTGTTCACAGTGGGCAACGCGTCGCCCTCATCAAGCTTTACCATCGACCACGGTACGGTTCGCTCTGCCAGGTATGTGGCAAAATAGCCCGGCCCCTCGTGTGGGGCGTAGCGGCAGATCACAACAGGCTTCATGGCTCGCATCCAAATCAGACGGCGTACAAGTGTAGCTTCTCTGCTGCTTGTGCTCGCCTCGCCATACGCCTCTTCCGCTGATATTGCCGTTACGGCGTTGTTCAACGGCAAGGCTGTGCTGGTGGTCGATGGCGGTAAGCCGAGGACCCTGACCATTGGCGAAAGCACCCCAGAGGGAATCAGGCTGGTCAGCGCGAACAGCGAGTCCGCTGTTATCGAAATCAGCGGTCAGCGGCAGACGCTCCAACTCGGGCAGGGAACACGCGTCGGGCGCTCCGCAACCGATTCGGGTTCGGGCCAGGCCACCCTTACCGCTGATGCTCGGGGCCACTTCATCACCACAGGCACAATCAATGGCGTGTCAGTCCGGTTCCTCGTTGATACCGGAGCGACAAGCGTTGCATTGTCGACCTCCGAGGCGAAGCGCCTGGGGGTCAATTACCTGGCCGGTGCGCGTGGCTATAGCTCGACGGCCAACGGAATAATTCCCCTTTATCGCGTGACACTGGACAGTGTGCGCATCGGCGATATCACTGTCGGCAATGTTGAGGCTGCCGTGCTCGAGGGCTCCGGCCTGGACATCGCCCTCCTCGGCATGAGTTTTCTTAAGAGAATGCAAATGAAGCGCGATGGGGACACGCTTACTCTCGTTAAACGCTACTGAGAGTGCGACGACGCGAGGCCGGCGCCTAGCGTCAGGCACGCGCGGCTACCTGACGATCACTCCTGAATCGCACTCTTCGTGATCTTGAGCTCCGGGTCGTTCTTGAAGACCCCGCGGGTGTTCATCGCCGCAAGGAATATCTGTAACACGATGAGCGCATAGGCCCGTTCGTGCCAGCCCCACACGCTCCACAACATGTTGCTGACCAGGAATACCCAAAATCCGACAGTCCGCTTGCGCGTCGAACGGGAGGCGACGAGCCACGCCGCCGTAATCGTAACGAGCATCGCGGGCCATTGCAGCAGGTCGATGTAGTCCATATACGCCATCCGGATTCCGTAATCACGGAGCAAGAGCAAGGCTGATGCCGCTGCGGCAGCGCGCGGCAGTATCCGTCCAAAGCGCTGCTACGACTTCGGCTTGCGTCTCGGCTTCGACGGATGCACACCAGAAGACGGAAATTGCTTTTCTTCCGGATGAGGAACGCTGGGTGCTGAATCCTCTTTATCACCCACGAGCGATAGAAGATGCCCGAACTTGGCGCGCTTGGTCTGAAGGTAGCCGCGGTTGGCTGAACGCGGGGCCGCTTCGATTGGGACGCGCTCCACCACCGTCAAGCCGTAATTTTCGAGCGCCTGGACCTTGTCCGGATTGTTGGTCAGGAGCCGAACCCGACGCGCGCCGAGATCGAACAGGATGTGCGCTCCCGCGCTGTAGTCACGCATGTCGGCCGCGAAACCGAGTGCATGATTCGCTTCGACAGTATCATGCCCTTCATCCTGTAAAGCATACGCCCGTATCTTGTTGAGCAGCCCGATGCCACGGCCCTCGTCGAACATGTAGACCAGCACACCCGACCCGGCCGCTTCTATCATCGCGAGCGCTGCATCCAGCTGCTCGCCGCAATCGCAGCGCTCCGAGCCAAAGACGTCTCCTGTCAGGCACTGGGAATGCAAGCGCACGAGGGTCGGCTCGTCCGATTTGATGTCGCCTTTCACGAGCGCCACGTAGAGCGTTCGTTCCAGATTATCCGCGTACACCATGAGACGAAACGTCCCGGCTTTGCTGGTAGGCAGAACTGTTTCAGCCCGCCGACGAATGACGCGCTCGTTCTCGCGATAGCGGACCAGATCGGCGATTCGAAGGATCTTGATACCGTGATTTGCGGCGAAGCGCTCCAGCTCCGGCATGCGCGCCATCGTGCCGTCTTCATTCATGACTTCGCATATCACACCGGCGGGCTTGAGCCCCGCAAGTCGTGCCAGATCTACGGCCGCTTCGGTGTGGCCCCTACGGGCGAGTACGCCACCATCGACGGCGCGCAGCGTCTGGAGCCGCCCCGGTCGAATGAGGTCAGCAGGGCGGGCAGTATCCGCAATGGCGACCTGTATGGTTCGTGCGCGGTCGGGAGCGGACATGCCTGAGGCGACGCCTTCGCGGGCATCGATCGGCGTGGCAAACGCGGTCTGGAACTTGGTCGTGTTGACCTGATCGTCGGTGATGAGGGAAAGGCCCAGCTGGCGCATCCGCTCTTCGGTCAGAGCCAGTGAGATGAGGCCCCTGCCGTGCGTTGCCATGAAGTTGATCGCTTCCGGAGTCGCTCTTTCCGCTGCGACGAAGAGATCGCCTTCATTCTCGCGATCCGAACTATCAACGAGGATGAGCATCCTGCCTTGCCTCACGTCGGGCAGAATGTGCTCTACAGCGTATTCGCTCGTCTGCGCCGAGCCCATGTCGCCAGCGCGTTACGGCTGCGAGCCGCGCGTGATCAGACGCATGAATTCCGCTCGCGTCTTTTCGCTGTTGAACTCCCCCGTAAAGGCGGAGGTGGTTGCAATCGAATGCTGTTTCTGGATCCCGCGCATGATCATACACAAGTGCTGCGCTTCGATTACGACCGCGACGCCCTGCGGCTTGAGCGTCTCCTCTATACAATTTCGGATGTCTACCGTCAGGCGTTCCTGTACCTGCAGGCGCCGCGCAAACGCGTCGACCACGCGTGGAATCTTCGACAGGCCGACGATATGGCCGTTCGGTATGTACGCAACATGCGCTTTCCCGAAAAACGGCAGCATGTGATGCTCGCACAGCGAATAAACCTCGATGTCCCGCACGATGACCATCTGCTGGTATTCCTCGCGAAACATGGCGGACCGCAGGATTTCGGCCGGATCGAGCCCGTAACCGTGCGTCAGGAACTGCAATGCTTTTGCGGCCCGCTCTGGGGTTTTGGCGAGCCCTTCGCGTTGCGGATCTTCTCCCAGCTCCTCCAGAACGGCGCGATACTTCTCGGCGATGCGCCCGATCACGGCTGGATTGTATTGATCGATCTTGGCGTAGCCGTTCATTTCATTTTCTTGCGCCATGTCGCTAGGCCGATTCATCGGGGCTCCGGTGTTGACGGGGTGGGCGCTCATTTTACTCTGCCAGCCGGGTGCGAATGGATTGAAGAATGCCCTCTGCAGTCAGGCCACAGTCCGCGAGTTGAATTGCGGGGTCGCCCTGATCGACGAACCGGTCGGGCAGTCCGAGCTGCAGAACTTGTACCGTGCGACGATTGCGTTCGAGTGTCTCGAGCACGGCGCTGCCTGCGCCGCCCATGACCACGTTTTCTTCCACGGTCACCAGCAGATCGTGGCGGCCTGCAAGGTCAAGGAGCAGCGCTTCATCCAGCGGCTTCACAAAGCGCATGTTGGCCACCGTTGCGTCGAGAGATTCCGCTGCCTTCAGGCCCGGCTGCAGCATCGCCCCGAAAGCGAGTATCGCAACCTTCGTAGCATCCGATCGACCGCCTTCTCGCCTGATTTCGCCCTTGCCGATCGGAAGCGCCTGCATGTGCTGCTGAATCTCGACACCAGGTCCGCTGCCTCGCGGATAGCGCACGGCAACCGGGCCGTTCATCTGGAAGGCGGTATACAACATCTGCCTGCATTCATTCTCGTCGGCAGGGGTCATCACCGTCATATTCGGCAGGCATCGCAGATATGTAAGATCGAAACTGCCGTTGTGCGTCGCTCCGTCAGCACCTACCAGTCCGGCACGATCGATCGCAAGCACGATCGGCAGATTCTGAATCTGCACGTCGTGGATGAGCTGATCGTACGCCCGCTGCAGAAACGTCGAGTAGATCGCGACGACGGGCTTGCAACCCTCGCATGCGAGGCCGGCCGCGAACGTGAGCGCGTGCTGTTCGGCAATTCCGACATCGAAGTAGCGGTCGGGGAAGCGTGCTGCGAAATTCACAAGCCCGGAACCTTCACGCATCGCGGGTGTAATGCCGACGAGCCGCCGGTCTGCTTCCGCCATGTCACAGATCCACTCCCCGAATATCTGAGTGTAGGTTTTCTTGCCGCTCGGTTTTGTGCCTACGATGCCGTTCGCATGGTCGAACTTGGACACCCCGTGGTACAACACCGGATCGGCCTCTGCGAGCTTGTAGCCCTGCCCCTTGCGCGTAACGACGTGGAGGAATTGTGGGCCCCGGAGGTGTTTGATGTTATTCAGCGTCGGGATGAGTGCGTCGAGGTCGTGTCCATTGATCGGCCCGATGTAATTGAAGCCAAATTCTTCGAACATCGTGCCCGGTGTGACCATGCCTTTCACGTGCTCCTCAGCCCGGCGCGCAAGCTGCCCCAGCACGCGCTCGCTCAAGCCGCGCGCTTTCGTGTACACCCGTCCCGACATCAATCGCGCAAGGTACTTGTTCAGTGCGCCTACTGGCGGCGAGATCGACATGTCGTTGTCGTTGAGGATCACGAGCAAGTCGACGTCCATGTCGCCTGCGTTATTCAGCGCTTCGAAGGCCATCCCTGCCGTCATCGCGCCGTCTCCGATTACCGCGACTGCACGCCGTGGTTCGCCTTTAAGCTTGGCGCCGACGGCCATGCCGAGGGCAGCGCTGATCGAAGTGCTCGAGTGTGCAGTTCCGAACGTGTCGTATTCGCTCTCTTCTCGCCGTGGGAAGCCCGCCAGGCCGCCCCACATTCGCAGTTTGGCCATGGCATCGCGCCGACCCGTCAAAACCTTATGACCGTAGGTCTGGTGCCCTACGTCCCACACGATGCGATCGTTCGGCGTATCGAAGACGTAATGCAACGCGATCGTAAGCTCCACCGTGCCGAGATTGGACGACAGATGGCCGCCGGTGTGACTGACCGATTCGAGCAGGAACTGGCGCAGCTCAGCAGCGAGCCGTGGCAGCTGGCTCTTTTCGAGCTGCCGCAGATCGTGCGGGAAGTTGATCGCGTTGAGAAGCTCGTACATCGACGTCAGAACTCTCGCAGCACGATGAAATCAGCGATTTGACGCAGCCGCAGTGCCCGGTCTTCGAAAGGATCGAGCGCTTTCAAGGCATCCTCTCGGAGCTGCTGTGCGAAACTTTTTGATTCTGCAAGGCCCAGCGCACTGACGTACGTCGGCTTGTTGCGGTCGGCGTCCTTACCCGCCGTCTTGCCCAAAGTTGCGGTGGGGGCGTCAGCATCGAGGACGTCGTCCACGACCTGGTAGGCCAGGCCGATCAGCTTGGCAAAAGTGTCGAGCGCGTCGAGCTCCGTTTGCCCGAGCTCGTCGCCGCAGCGCGCACCCAGAAGGGCGGAAGCGCGAATCAATGCGCCAGTCTTGTGGATATGCATGAGCTCGAGCTCGGGGACCGAAAGCCGGCGGCCGATGGAGTCGAGATCGATCGCCTGACCTCCTGCCATCCCGCGCGAACCAGAGGCGCTTGCAAGTAACTTGACCATATGAAGCTGATCGTTCGGGTCGCTCGCAAGTCGGTACTCGCCCAACACCTGAAACGCGAGGCTTTGCAGTGCATCGCCCACGAGGAGCGCGGTAGCCTCACCATATTCGACATGGCAGGTCGGCTTGCCGCGGCGCAGGACGTCGTCATCCATGCAGGGCAAGTCATCATGCACGAGCGAATACGCGTGGATCAGTTCGACCGCGGCGCCGGCGAGCGTCACACGCTCGCTGTCGGCCCCGGACAGTTCGCCGCTGGCAAACGCGAGTAGCGGCCGCACGCGCTTACCGCCTCCGAGCACGGCATAGCGCATAGCGGCATGCAAGCGCTGCGGTGCGATTCCCGGCGCGGGAAGCAGGTTCTGGAGCGTAGCCTCGATGCGGCTTTGCCGCGCCGCAGCCCAGCTTTGAAAATCCGCCGAAACCATTACTGCTCGGTGGCGCCGAAGTTCTTCAGCACGTTTTCTTCGAGGATCTTCACCTGCTGCTGCGCGTCCTGCAGCGCAGCCTGGCACAACTTGAGCAGCTCGGCCCCGCGCTTGTACGCAGTCAGGGACTGCTCGAGCGGCATCTGCCCGGCTTCCATGCTCGCTACGATTTTTTCCAGCTCTGCAAGCGCCGCTTCGAAAGTCGGCTGATCCGGGCTCTTGCCGGGGGTGGGCATTTCGGTAAACCTGACGAAACCATAGAGGTTAGCGCAAGCTGTCGTTACGGGTCAACGCGAAAAAGCCGTCCGAACATGAACTTGCAGCGGTGCGTATGCTCTATCCTGCACGCACCTTCCATGCATTCCGAACGAAGCTCGCATTTCGCTCCAGACCATTACCATTCCATTACATGCATCCGACGTTACCCCTCCTGGAGCCGACCGATTTCCCGCAAATCGCCCGGCGCAAACTCGAGACCCTCCAGGTTAATCTCGGTTACAAGTGCAATCAGAGCTGCGTGCACTGCCACGTGAACGCCGGTCCGACGCGAACGGAACAAATGGACCTCGCGACGGTGCACGATGTGATCGCCTTTTTGGCTGCATCGGATGTTCAGACGCTCGATGTCACCGGCGGCGCCCCTGAGCTGAACCCGTACTTCCGCGAGCTGGTTACACGCGCGCGCGCCCTCGGCGTGCGTGTGATGGATCGGTGCAACCTGACGGTCCTCGAGCATGCAGGTCAGGAGGATCTCGCCGGTTTTCTTGCTGCACATCATGTGGAAGTGACCGCCTCACTGCCCTGTTACTCGGAACAGAACGTCGACCGGCAACGCGGAGGCGGTGTCTTCGCCGCCAGCATCCGCGGCCTGCAGAAGCTCAACGCGTTGGGGTATGGCGTAGCGGACGCGGGGCTCCTGCTCAACCTCGTATATAACCCGCAGGGGCCTGTCTTACCCCCCGACCAGCACAAGCTGGAAGCGGATTACCGCAAGCATCTGCACGATGAGTTCGGGATCTCGTTCAATCACTTGTACGTTCTCACGAACATGCCGATCCAGCGCTTCGGGAGCATGCTGATTTCGAAAGGGCAGTTTTATGAATATCTGTCACTGCTCAAGAGCGCATACCAGCAGGACAATCTCGGCGCCGTGATGTGCCGCTCACTCTTGTCCGTTGATTGGCGCGGCTACACCTACGATTGCGACTTCAACCAGATGCTGGACCTGCCGTTCGCCTGGAAGGGACAGCCTCGGCCGCATCTAAGCGAGCTGATCGGCAGCGACGTCACTGGCAATCGCATCACGGTGAAGGACCACTGCTACGGCTGCACGGCGGGCCAGGGGTCGAGCTGCGGAGGCGCTCTCGCTTGACCCGTTGGAAGCTGCTGCTTCTGATCGCACTCATCTTAGCGATTGCGGCTTTTTTTGCGCTCGGGCTCAACCGTTATTTCTCCCTAGAGTCATTCCGCTCGCAGCGCGCGATCATAGATGCCTACGTGAGCGCGTCTCCCGCAAAAGCGGGTTTCCTGTTTTTTCTCATCTACATCGCTGTTACGGGATTGTCGTTGCCGGGCGCCGCTGTGATGACCTTGATCGCGGGTGCCCTGTTCGGCATCGTACGGGGCACGGCCATCGTCTCTTTCGCCGCGGCCCTCGGCGCGACACTCGCGTTTCTCGTGTCGCGTTTCGTGCTCCGGGACTGGGTCCAAAAGCGATTCGGAAACAGGCTCAACGCGATCAATTCGGGCATCGCGCGAGACGGCGCTTTTTATCTGTTCGCGCTGCGGCTCGTTCCGGTGTTTCCATTTTTCGTCATCAACCTCCTGATGGGCATAACGTCCATCCGCACGTGGACCTTCTACTGGGTCAGTCAGCTCGGTATGGTTGCGGGCACAATAGTCTTCGTCTATGCGGGCACGCAGCTCGGGCAGTTTCAGATTTCGTGGCAGCTGCTGTTTGCGCTGAGCCTACTCGGGATCTTTCCACTTGCCGCAAAGAAGGTGCTCGATGCGCTGAAGCGCCGAAAGATCTACTCGGGATTCGTCAAGCCGCGCCGCTTCGATCGCAACGTGATCGTCATTGGTGCCGGCTCCGCCGGACTCGTCAGCGCGTACATCGCAGCGGCGGTCAAAGCCAAAGTTACCCTCGTCGAGAAAGACCGAATGGGCGGAGATTGCCTGAATACGGGATGCGTACCTTCGAAAGCGCTCATTCGGACGGCCAGGCTGCTCTCCAATATCCGGCGCTCGAGCGAGTTTGGTCTGGCGCACGCAACCGTCAACTATGAATTCGCCGATGTGATGGAACGCGTGCAGCGAGTCATCCGGCGCATCGAGCCACACGATTCGGTCCAGCGGTACGCGGCACTCGGCGTTGAATGTCTTGAGGGCGAGGCGAAGATCAAGGACCCGTGGACGATCCAGGTGAGCTTCCCGGATGGACGGATACGAGCTTTGACGACCCGCAGCATCGTAATCGCGGCAGGCGCACGCCCTTACGTCCCTCCCATCCCAGGTTTGCAGGAGGTACGTCCGCTTACTTCGGACACGGTGTGGGACCTGCGAACGCTGCCGCGGCGTCTGGTGGTTCTAGGTGGTGGGCCAATCGGTTGCGAGCTCGCGCAGTGTTTTGTGCGCCTCGGCTCTGAAGTGACACTGGTTGAGATGCTGCCGCGCATTCTCATGCGTGAAGATCCGGACGTGTCCGATATCGTAGTAAAGCGCTTTCAGGCCGAAGGTATCACCGTTCTGACCGGCCACAAGGCGAAGCAGGTGCTCAAGGAGAACGGCGAGAACATTCTGGTTGCGGAAAAAGACGCGCGCGACGTACGTATCGCGTTCGACCAGATTATTTGTGCCGTGGGACGTACAGCGAACACCAGTGGCTACGGACTCGAAGAGCTCAACATTCCCGTCACGGCAGGGACAACGATAGAAACGGATGCATACCTGCGAACGCTTTATCCTAATATCTACGCTTGCGGCGACGTTGCCGGGCCTTATCAGTTCACGCACACCGCTTCGCACCAGGCGTGGTATGCAACCGTCAATGCACTGTTCTCACCCTGGCGTAAGTTCAAAGCAGATTACCGCGTGATCCCATGGGCAACATTTACCGAGCCTGAAGTCGCAAGGGTCGGCCTGAACGAAAGCGAGGCGAAGGCAAACAACATTCGTTACGAGGTGACCCGTTACCCGCTCGAAGATCTCGATCGAGCTATCGTCGACGAAGAAGCATACGGCATGGTCAAAGTACTCACCGTGCCGGGTAGAGACAAAATTCTCGGTGCTACGATCGTCGGTGACCGCGCGGGCGATTTGATCGTCGAGTTCGTGCTCGCCATGCGCAACAGCATTGGGCTGAACAAAATACTGGGTGCGATCCACGTCTATCCAACCCTGTCCGAGGCGAACAAGTATGTTGCGGGCGCGTGGAAGCGAAACCATGCGCCGCAGAAAACACTGAAATGGCTGGAACGGTATCACACGAGAATGCGGGCATGACTGCACCTGTTCGGCTGTCGGTCATCATTCCATGCCTGGACGAAGCTGCAGAGATTGCAGCGACGCTCGAGGCGCTACGGCCTATGCGGGGCCGCGGTGCCGAAGTGATCGTCGTTGACGGGGGTAGCAGCGACAACACGGTTGCAGTCGCTCATTCGCACGCGGATCTCGTCACAATCGCTGAGCGCGGCCGCGCCCGGCAGATGAACGCTGGTGCGGCAGCGGCTCGCGGCGATGTTCTTTTCTTTCTTCATGCCGACAGCCAAGTGCCCGAACGCGCGGATCAGCTGATACTGGATTCGCTTTCAGCCAACCACCGCAACTGGGGCAGGTTCGATGTTTCGATACGTGGCGATCATCCCCTCTTCGGAGCTATTGCCGCGACGATGAACGCGAGGTCACGCTGGACGGGGATCGCTACGGGCGACCAGGGCCTCTTCGTCACCCGAAAAATGTTCGAACAGCTCGGGGGATTTCCAGATATCGCGCTCATGGAAGATGTGGCGCTCACGACCGCGCTCAAGCGCCTGTCAGCGCCGGTGTGCCTGCATCAACGTGTGAGCACGTCTGGCCGTCGCTGGCAGAAGCATGGGCTGCTGCGAACTATTCTTCTGATGTGGCGCTTGCGTCTGGCGTATTGGCTGGGCGCCGATCCGAACGTATTGGCATCGCGCTATGTCGCCCATAAGCAGTCGTAAAACGACGATGGTTTTCGCTAAGGCTCCGCGTCCGGGAGAGGCGAAGACGAGACTCATACCGCGGCTCGGCGCCCAGGGCGCCGCTGCGCTGCACGCGCGCCTGATCAAGCATACGCTCGCCACAGCGAGCGTCGACGCGCGCAATGCACTCGAGCTTCACGGCCATCCGGCGGAAGACGAGTTTTTGCGTTTCTGCGCTGCGCGTTATAACGCCTCGCTGGTCGCGCAGCAGGGGCAAGATCTGGGCGAGCGGATGTACCATGGTTTCGAGCTCGCGTTGTCGGGCGAAGGCTGCGCGTTCGCGGTGCTCATCGGAACCGATTGCCCGGCCTTGACGCCCAGGCACATTCGTTCGGCGTTCGAGGCACTGCAGAACGGCTACGACGCCGTGTTCGCACCTGCGGAAGATGGGGGCTACGTGCTGCTGGGCGTCGCGCGCGCGGACGCGCGATTGTTCGACGACATCACGTGGGGAACTGACCAGGTGCTCGAGCTAACACGTGCTCGTCTGCGTCTTCTGGGCTGGCGCTGGCTGGAATTGGAAACGCTGTGGGACGTCGACCGGGTCGCTGACTGGGACCGTCTAAGCGCGAGTGGACTGTTAGGTCCGAACGTGTGCACGGCACCGGATTCCCGGCTCGACGTGTGTGAAGCGGCCGACCGGAACCCTGGATCTTTTTCGGGGTCGGACTAGCTCGCAGTTCCAGCGGTTGGAATAGACATTGATCTGCCGTGAACGGGCGGTTCAGGAAGGCGGGGCCCTGCAACGGCAGAATTGTTGCCTTTTCAAGGTACTTAGGAAAGAATAGCGCCTCTTTTTGGCGACCGCCGCGACATCGCGCAGGGTTCGGAAACACCGCGCACGTCTGGTACTCATTCCATAACAACCACACTGTGCATGTCAGACCTTTCTAGCGCCTCAGTTCTCAGCACCGCGTCATCGCAACTTCCAGTCAGCTGGTACTTCGATCCGCGAATTCACCAGATCGAGAAGCGGCTCTTTTTCGACTGTGGACCTGGCTATGTCGGGCACGAGCTCATGGTGCCGAACGTCGGGGATTATCACGCACTCGAGTGGCTGAACAATGCAAAAGCGCTGGTGCGGAGCGAGCACGGGGTCAAGCTCCTTTCGAACGTGTGCCGGCACCGCCAGGCGATCATGCTCACCGGTCGCGGAAGCGCACGCAACATCGTGTGCCCGCTACATCGCTGGACCTACGCGCTCGACGGCAGGCTGCTGGGCGCGCCACAGTTCGCGCAGAACCCGTGTCTCGACCTAGGGACGTCGCCTCTGACGTCATGGAACGGGTTGTTGTTTGCAGGGCAGCGCTCTGTAGCAGCCGATCTGGCTCAACTGGGGATTGCGAGCGAGCTCGACTTTTCAGGATTCGTATTCGACCGCGTCGAGGTCGAGGAATACGCATGCAACTGGAAGACGTTCGTAGAGGTGTATCTGGAGGATTATCATGTTGAGCCCTTTCATCCGGGCCTCGGCAACTTCGTCGATGTAAGAGATCTGAAGTGGGAATTCGGAAAGTGGCACAGCGTTCAGACGTGCGGTGTCAAGCGTGGACTTGCAAGACCCGGCAGTCCCGTCTATCAGAAGTGGCACGGGCAGGTCCTGAAATATGCAGCGGGCGTCCAGCCTTCGCATGGCGCTATATGGCTCACTTACTTTCCGAACGTGATGGTGGAGTGGTATCCCCACTCGCTGGTGGTGAGCTCGCTGATACCGCGCGGCGCCGAAGCTTGCACGAACGTGGTCGAGTTTTATTACCCCGAAGAGATCGCGTTTTTTGAGAGGGAATTCGTAGAAGCCGAGCAGGCGGCATACCGGGAGACCGCCGTCGAAGATGCAGAGATCATCGCCCGTATGACGGCCGGACGGCGAGCACTTCTGCAGCAAGGGCTCAATGAATGCGGCCCCTATCAATCGCCGCTGGAAGACGGCATGCGCCACTTTCATGAATTTGTACGGCGTGAGCTCGAACCCCATGTTTGAGAGCGGATCGGCTCCACGATTCGCTAAACGCCGCGTGCCCATGCATTCTGAATCCAGATAGCGACCTCGATCCGCATGTTCAACACACTCGTCGGTATCGAGGACCTCGCGTCGCACCTGAACGATGCGGACTGGGTCGTTTGCGACTGCCGTCATGACCCCTCGGATTATGAAGCGGGCCGCCGCAATTTTCAGGAGGCGCACATTCCCGGAGCGCGTTTCGTGCACCTCGATGAAGATCTATCGGGGCCTAAGACCGGTACGACCGGTCGCCACCCGTTGCCGCACCCGCGCACCTTCGCCTTGCGACTCGGGGCTCTCGGCATCGATGACACCAAGCAGGTCGTCGCCTATGATGCAAGCGGCGGTTGCTACGCTGCGAGGCTGTGGTGGATGATGCGATGGGTCGGACATACGCGCGCCGCGGTTCTCGATGGCGGTTGGGACGCGTGGCAAGCGGCCCGCCAGCCTATCTCTGCAGATCCGGCGTCTCCCCAGCCGGCGGCCTATACCTCACGCCCGGGCGGGGCACCGGTCGTTGACGCGCGCTTCGTGGCGGAGCATCTGCATGACAAACGTATTACGGTGCTCGACGCACGCAGCCCGGATCGATTTCGCGGCGAAAACGAAACGCTGGACCCGGTCGGCGGCCACATACCCGGCGCCGTTAACCGCTTTTTCAAACTGAATCTGGCGACTGACGGGCGATTCAAGCGACCGGACGAGCTGAAGGCTGCCTTCAGTGAGGTGCTGGGCGACTCACCCGCATCGCAAGTCGTGCACCAGTGCGGCTCGGGAGTCACTGCCTGCCACAACCTGCTCGCAATGGAGCACGCCGGTCTGAACTGCTCCCGCCTCTATCCTGGATCCTGGAGTGAATGGATCAGCGATCGCTCGCGGCCTGTGGCCCGGTGATCGACGCCGTGGCCAAGTTATCTTCGTTCGTAGTCGCAGCGCCGATCGCCGCAATGCCGATCACGATGATCAGCCCGGCAGCGCATTTGGCTATCACGGCTCGCGCATCGATCGGTTTGCGATACGAACGTTCCAGGCTACGGCGCTCAGATGAAGTCAGCATGATGATCTCGTCTAGCCTTGACTGCAGCTGTTAGATTCAATAAACCGGTTCTGAATAGATCTTTGCAAACGAATCAAAACGTCGGCACGTCTGCTGGTATCCCGGCTGCAGGACTACCGGGATAGCGCTCGTGAAACGTCGGCTCGGACGAAACCTCCGCGCTAACCTGCCGGGGGGCCGCGGCAGCCGTCGCAGCGCCATCGTAGGTTTGCGGCAATGCGAGCAATAGCGCCGCCGCAGCGCACACGGTGAGGATGAGCACGACAACGAGCGCCATTAATCCTGCCGCGCCCGCCTCATTCCTCTGGTTGTCGACCGATTTCTGGAGTTCTCCGCGCATATCCATGACGCCTCCTGACATGGCAGCCGGGTCAACGGACATGACAGGGTGTCTGACCGCCTCGATCTGCATGTCGCAATTGTGCGCAAGAAGCGCGAGCGTCGAAATACGACTGACGGGCTATTACCTTTGGACAGTTGGATGCGAGCGCCGTAGACGTTTGTGGCACGGAGCGCCGCGTTGCCGGCGCCCTTGTCATCGGATGATCGGCGTCCTATGGTTATAGTGCCGACCAGGCATCACGGCTTTGGAACCGCGTATGCTTCTTGAGAATTCCGGAGTGTCCCAGCTCGCTGCCGATGCAGTACTCGTCATCCATTTCTGCTTCGTAGCATTCGTGCTCGGCGGGCTCGCTCTGACGTGGACAGGCGCAATGCTGGGCTGGAAATGGGTGCGCAATTTCTGGTTTCGAATTGCGCACGTTGCTGCGATCTGCTTCGTTGCAGCTGAAGCGCTATTGGGTGTGATCTGTCCTTTGACTCTATGGGAGGACGCGCTGCGCGGCACGACCAGTGATTCCGGGTTCATCGAACGGTGGCTACACCGCGTGATGTTTTATCACTTGCCGGAGTGGGCTTTTACGCTCGCATACGTTGCTTTCGCGCTGGTGGTCGTCCTCACGTACTGGCTTGTGCCACCCGCGCGAAATCTGAACAGAAACAGCGCACCGTAAGGCGGCTCGCTCGCCATTAAGCCGGCTACGCGAGGCTGTCCGCCCAGATATTGCGCGCCCATCCCCAGGCGTAGGACGCTTCTGCTTCACTAGCCTTGTCCGAAACACCACCGGCGCCTTTGACCGGCAGGAGTGATTTCTCGCTTGCGTCATAGGCGTGGACCGAAGCCACGTGCATTGCACTGTTGCGGCTGACGAAGCTGTAACAGGTATTCATGATGACGGGAGGTGTCACAGGCTCCCCTTTGATCAGTGCAATTACAGCTGCCGCGCATAATTTTCCATGCTGGTTTGCCATGCTTGCAGATTTCGGCATCGCGGCAGCCGACAAGGTCGCATCTCCGAGCACGTGTATGCCCTTTACGAGAGCCGATTCAGCGCTGAGCCAGTCCACCGCACACCAGCGTTGACCTTCAGCCATGAGGCCCGTTTTCTGTGCAATGTCGGCGGCCCGGTGCGGCGGCACGATGTTGATCACATCGCCTTTCACGTCGTCGAACTGAAGTTTCACCGTCATCGTCCGCACGTCGACGTCGACCAGCTCGCTGTTCGGGCGATAGTCGATCATTCCTTTGTACA
>JAQGNH010000139.1 GCA_028291945.1 Betaproteobacteria bacterium | reverse complement strand
CCACTATAACGGCGGGGAAAAGGACGCCACGGCGGTGGTCGCCGAAATCCGCAAAGGCGGCGGGAAAGCCGAAAAGGTGACGGCCGACCTTCGTGCATCTGACGGGCCGCACGCGCTGGCCGAACGCGTTCGCGCCATCGTCGGCGACCGTTTGGACATCCTCGTCGCCAGCGCCGGCATTGCCAAGGCCGGAACGATCGAAGAAACCACTGTCGAGGACTTCGATGCGCTCTTCGCCGTGAACGTGCGTGCCCCGTACTTCCTCGTCCAGCAACTGCTGCCGGTCATGTGCAAGGGCAGCAGTGTCGTGCTGCTGTCGTCCCTTGCAGCGCACGCCACAATTGGAACGTTATCCGCTTATGCGGCCACTAAGGGTGCCATCGATACCTTGGTCAAGCATTTCGCGGCTGCCTTGGGCGAACGCGGCATTCGCGTCAATGCTGTGGCACCGGGCGTGGTTCCGACCGACATGTCCAGCTTTGCCAGGACCGATGCAGGACGGGAATTCACGCTGGGCATTCAGGCGCTCAAGCGCATGGCCCAGCCGGACGACATTGGCGCCGCCATTGTTTTTCTCGCTTCCGATGAGGCCCGCTGGATCACCGGCGATACGCTGCGCGTCGATGGCGGCTCGAAGCTCTGAACTCCATTGAGATCACACGCGACCGATGCAACTGGCGCGTCGGCATTTCGACTCAACATATTTGGAGATCTTTGCGATTTCAGGAGTGGAAGATCATGAACAGCAAGCCAATCAAGATTGCGGGGCCGGATCATCCGATCACCATCACGCCGACGAAAGGCCGGGTCACGGTCACCGTGAACGGCAGACGCATCGCCGATACTCGCGAGGCCCTGACCCTGAAGGAGGCGGCCTATCCCGCCGTGCAATACATCCCGCGCAAGGACATCGATATGACGCAACTGCAACGGACCTCGCACCAGACCTATTGTCCCTACAAGGGCGATTGCGCGTACTACAGCATTCCTGTCGGCGGAGACCGATCGGTGAATGCGGTGTGGACCTACGAAGCGCCGTATGCAGCCGTCGCCGCGATCAAGGATCACGTTGCCTTCTATCCAGATCGTGTCGATGCGATAGAGGAACGGTCCCTAACGTGAATGGGACGGTATCGCGAATGCAGAAGACGAAGCCAGCGATGTGCCAGCGCGCGAGTTTTTGGGTGGCGACCGCGGTCGTCGCGCACACCCTTTGGACAAGCGCGGCACCGTCAATGACGTATCAGCTGTACGCGTCGGAGTGGAATCTGACCCACACGGTGCAATGAAGCCGTTGGAGATAGAGCCATCATGTCTACCAGTCTAAACGACAACCTGCCCGAGGTTCTCAAAAGCCTGCGAGCCCGTCCATTGTTCGTGATGCGCCTGGACGTCCGAAAGCTGCAGATTGTCGGCGCGACGCCGGGTGCGTATCGCCGCGTCGGCGTGGTGCCGGGTGGTTCGTTCGAGGGGGAGCGGCTTTCAGGCGACGTGTTGGATGGAGGCAATGACTGGCAGACGGTACGCATCGATGGCGCCACGACATTAGATGCGCGGCTAGTCCTTAGGACCAAGGATGAAGCCCTGATCGGTATGACCTATCGCGGTATTCGCTATGGGCCGCCCGATATTGTGGCGAGAATCGAAAAAGGAGAAGCGGTGGACCCGAGGAGCTACTATTTCCGAATCAATCCGCTCTTCGAGACTGCGAGTGCGAACTACGATTGGCTCAACCGCGTGGTCGCGGTCGGCATCGGCCATCGACGGGCCGATGGGCCGATTTATAGCATCTTCGAAGTTCTCTAAGGAAGCGGACACTTCCAATCTCAGTCTCAGCCCCGCAGGGCAATTGCGAGTACATCATCGCCGTCGACTACGAGGAACCATTGGTAAATCTCGCCGGTTAACCGTGGTAAAACTAACGCATAAAGTAGTTTTTGCGGCGTCGATCCACCCGGGGGAGGGCGGAGCCACACTAAACACCAACCCGCCGATCAGCCGTCGTGGCTGCGAGCGGCTTCTTCGATGCGAAGGAGCGTCTTCATGCGCGCGATCAGCACTCTGTTTGTCGCACTCTCATTGCAGCTGTTGAGCATTGGAACGGCAGGCGCATATCCCGAGCGCCCAGTACGGTTCATCGTGCCCTCTGCACCCGGCGATGGCCCGGACGTTACGTCACGCGTCATCGCTGCGCAACTGAGCCGGCAGCTTGGCAAGCAGTTCGTCATCGACAACAGGCCGGGCGGCAACAGTTCTATCGGCACCGGAATGATTGCAACTGCGCCCCCCGATGGGTACACAATCGGCCAGGGAAACTTTGCGACCCTGGCGACAAATCGAAGCATGATGAAGCTGCCGTACGATCCAGATCGAGACCTACAGATGATCGGGCAGTACAGCTTCGTCGCGAATATTCTCGCGGTAGCACCGGCTCTACCTGTTAAATCGGTACAGGAACTGATTGACTACGCACGAAAGAATCCGGGCAAGCTCCAGTTTGCGTCGGCCGGCAACGGTTCGAGCATGCATTTGAGTGGCGAACTGTTCAAGCGCATGACGGCAATAGACATGCTGCACGTTCCGTATAAAGCCGCTCAACAAGGAATTGTCGATCTGATGGGCGGGCAGATTCATGTGATGTTCGACAATATGAGCTCGATAGGGGTGCACGTTAGGGCGGCAAAAGTACGCGGTCTTGCAGTCACTAGCCTTACCCGCTCGGTCTCATATCCCGAGTTACCGACAATGTCTGAAGCGGGCGTGCCGCAATTCGAGGTCGTCCCGTTCGGCGGACTCGTCGCGCCGGCCGCTGTACCGCGCGCCGTAATTGATCTGCTCAATACGGAGCTGAACAAAGCGTTGTCTTCGCCGACTGTTCAGGAGAGGTTCGCTGTCCTCGGTAGCGTGCCGACCGGCGGCACGCCAGAGCAATTTGCTGCCGTCGTGAGGAAAGAAGCGCATAAATGGGCGACCGTCATAAAGGACGCGCACATCAAAGCGGATTAGTTTCGTTTTCCCCACACTTCGCCGCATCGTCAGCCGGCCCCCGTCCGGGCCGCGCGTAAACGCCCCGACCTCTGTGTACTTCAGATCACCGATGTCGTGGTCAACGATTGATCAACCGGCATCCTCGCTCTTTGAGATGGAGAACCATCGGAGACGAAGAGACACCAGAGGCGGTCTCGACCATGATCACTGCGCATCCGAATTCCCGTAACAGTCGGACGCTCGACGAATCTGTCGCTGAAAAAGTAAAGTTTGGCTTGCGTGATGGATTGCGCCACAGAAGTGCCCGGCCCGACGACCCGAGGTATGAGCGTATCCGAGCGCTTCTCTATCGGAGCGCTTCGAGTAGTGCATTCGCGGCGCGCAAATCGGCCGTTTCAACGCCCTCGATGAACCGATCGTAAACCGGCGCCAGCAGCTCGCGCGCTTCGGCGGTCCGATTCTGTTGCCGCCGGAGCCGGGCAAGGCTCATGGCGGCACGCAGCTCCCAAGACAGGGCGCTTTGGCGGCGTGCCCAGTCGAGCGATTGGAGAAAGGATGCCTCGGCTGTCGAAGAGGCTAGAGGCGAGTCGAGTTGCAACTCGATTTCACCCCTGACGCGCAGTAGTTCCGCGATGCACCACCACTCTTCGTAGCGCTCGCATCGCTCCAGCGCACCGTCGATCGTTGCCAGCCCCTCAGCGCTCCTCCCGGCGCTCGCCAGGCCTTCTGCGAGCGCGCCGAGAAATGCCGTCCGGAATAAAGCAAACTCGACGTGATCCAGTTCGTCAATCGTCGCCCGGAGAAGTCGCGACCCGGTATCGAAATCGCCGCGCTTCATTACCAGCATGCCCGTGAAGCAGCGGCCGATGGCGCCGAAGTGATGCAGTCCCGCACGCGTGCATCGGTCGAGCAGCATGGTCGCGAAACGGTCCGCCGCAGCGAGATCTCCCGTAAGCAGTGCTACGGGGCACGCGGCGTGGACCAGTACGTAACACAAAGAAAGCACGTGACCGGTCGCTTCGGCCTCGTCAACACTGTTCTGGGCTGCGCCTGCGGCTTGATCAGGCAGTCCTAGAAGCCAAAGGATGCGCGCATGGTAGCCGCGCGCGAGCACCCGTTGGTCGAATTGAAACCGCACGATGGCGTCTGGCCTACGGACGGGGGCGACGTAACGACTCAGCATGTCCTCGACGTGTCGCCGGGCGCTCACCTGATCCCCTCGAAAATGCAGCACCACAGCGAGCATTCGCTCGCTGATCAGCACGTCAAACGGATCCGTCGACTTTGCAGCCGAATCCCGGAACCGTCTAGCAAACGCGAGCCCGGACTTGACGTCGCCACCCATGATGCATGCGGACGCCAGCCCGCGAAGCGCCCGCAGCGAATAATCTATATCTCCAAAACTTTCCGCGATCTCGAGAACATGGGTCCACGCCGCTTTCATTTTGGCCGAGGTACCCATCGTCTGAAGCAGCGAAGCGCCGAGCGCTGCGTAGAGCTTCATATGGTCGCGTGTGCCACGATCTGTTTGCGATCCTGCACGTTCGAGCGCCTGTTCGACGCGCCGCCGACATTCTTCCATCAACGATAGCTGGAACCACAACGGTACCGCGGCGATGGTCAGCGCAATGGCAATCGATGCGTCCCCGTTCGGCGAGAAAGCCCAGTCCAGCGCGGCACGCACGTTGTCAGCGTGGCGGGCACAGGTGGAAAGCCATTCGGACGTAGGTTGCGTCTTCCATTGATCTGCCATACGTTCGAACAAGTCGCGATGATATTCGGCATGGCGCCGCGCGAAGCGTTCGAGCTCGCCGCTGTGAGTCAGTTCTTCGAGTCCGTAAGCGCGCGTCGTTTCAAGCAGACGATACTGCACGTTGGGCCGACCAACATCAACGGTGACCAGCGACTTCGCAACTAGATTTACGATGCAGTCGACGACTACCGCGGACGGTATATCTTCACTGGCGGCCACAACACCGGCCGACTCCAGCGTAAATGATCCGGCGAAGATTGCCAGGCGGCGGAATATGATGCGCTCCACCTCTGGCAGCAGCTGGTAGCTCCAGTCGAGCGTCGCGCGCATCGTCTGGTGCCGTGAGAGTGCGGTCCGGAGCCCACCCGTGAGCAGCGTGAAGCGGTCGTCCAAACGCGCCGCGACCCCTTCGACACCAAGCGCCGAAGCACGCACCGCCGCCAATTCAATTGCCAGGGGAATTCCATCCAGGCGCCGGCAGATGCGTCCTATGGTCCGCGTCATCTGCTCGTCTGGCGAAAAGTCCGGCGCGGCTGCGCGAGCCCGCGCAATGAACAGCCTCACTGCACTTGATCTTAGACCCTCGGCATCTTGCGTACCTTCCGCGGGAACCTCGAGCGGGGGCACCGGGTAGACCCATTCCCCGTCAGTGCGAAGCGGCTCGCGACTCGTGACCAGCAGGCAGATCACCGAGCTTGCACTCAAGAGTGCCTCGCTCACGCGCGTCGCCGCCTCGATGACGTGCTCGCAGTTATCGAGAACCAGCAGGACTCGTTTCGCGCCGATTGCGGCGGCGACGAGTTCCGGTGTTACCACGTCCGCATTGAACGCCAGCCCCAAGGCCGTGGCGACCGTGACCGCAACGAGTGCCGGATCGGATAGTGGGCCCAGCTCGGCAACCCACACCCCATCGGGGTTCCTCGGCAGCATTTGGCGCGCGACTTCCAGCGCGAGGCGCGTCTTGCCGATGCCGCCGGGACCGGTCAGTGTGATCAGCCGATGGGTGAGCAGGAGATCGGTCACTGAACCAACTTCAGCGTCTCGGCCGATCAATTCGGAAACGGGTTCCCGAAGATTCGTCGGAGGAGACAGCGGCGCAGGCACGGAACCGGAAACGGTCGCACTCGCGCCGAGGATATCACCCGTAAATTGGTAGCCGCGCCCAGTGATTGTCTGAATAAGGTCGCGGTGGCTCCCGAGTGCTTTGCGCAGCGTCGAGATCTGAACCTGGAGGCCGCTTTCCTCGACGATCCTCCCCGGCCAGACTCGCTTCATCAGCTCGTCCTTGCTGATGACTTTGCCATGGGCCTCGACGAGGGCCATCAGCACATCAAACGCTCGCCCACCGAGGTCGACTGGCTGGCCGTCGGCAAGCAATTCGCGGCGATGCGGCAAGATCCTGTAAGGGCCGAACTCGATCACCGGCATGACGGAAACCTGATTGGTGGAGACCGATTGTACCGATCTTTTTAGAAATTTTTTGATTGTTCTAGGCGGGAGACACGCTGCTTTTTAGAAGAATTCATTCTGGAAGAAAGACTTGTTAGCGACTACGGCATATCTTGACTCGAAGGGTGAGCGCGACGTCGAGCCTTGGTCGACAAGACCCTCGCGCGCTTTCCATGCCTGAGCGGTATGCCCCTCAGCTTACAAGGTCTTTTTCACGCGCGCCACGCAAGCCTACAGTCGCCGCCATGGAAGCAGCGTAGTTGATAGACAAGGCCCGTTATTAAAGCAGTCATATGCATCGATCTTTCATCAGGAGTAGCGCAATGAACAAGTTAACCAACAAAGTGGCACTCGTTACCGGTGGTTCACGGGGCATTGGCGCAGCGATCGCGAAACGTCTGGCCGCGGATGGAGCGATCGTGGCCATCACGTACGCGAAGGACGCCAGCGCGGCTTCCGCCGTAGTGAAAGCGATTGAACTCGATGGCGGAAAGGCTATCGCGATCCAGGCGGATGCTGCCGACGTCGAAGCTGTCAAGGGCGCGGTCGAAAAGACCGTCGCGACGTTCGGCCGACTTGATGTGCTTGTGAACAATGCCGGCACAGCCATTCCGAAAACGTTCGAGGAGACCTCGCTCGAGGAAATGGATCGCGTGATCGACATCAACATCCGCGGCACACTCGCCGCGACGCAGGCGGCGCTGAAGCACATGAAGAGCGGCGGTCGCATCATCATGACCGGCTCAGCCGTGGGCGAGCGTGTCCTGACGCCCGGGCTGGTGGCCTACTCGGCCACGAAGGGAGCCGTAAAGATGTTTACTCAAGGGTTGTCCAGAGAGGTCGGCAGCCGGGGCATCACGGTCAACAACGTCCAGCCGGGCCCAATCGACACGGATTTGAATCCCGCGTCGGGCGATTGGGCGGTGCCACAGAAGGCCGCTACGGCGCTCAACCGCTACGGGCATGCCGATGAGGTCGCCGCGTTGGTGGCGTTCGTCGCCGGTCCGGAGTCGTCGTACATCACCGGCGCGAATCTCACCGTTGATGGCGGTATGAACGCCTGAGCCAACGCACACACTCAGGTTTCCCGCGTGCCGATCAAGCGGCTTGCCACTCCCGACGAAATCTCCGAAACGATCGTGTTCAGAGGCCCAATCGATCGATCATGATTACATACACCCATCAGAGCGCTCCTACGCAGTTTGTCGAAACCAACGGCATCCGTTTCGCGTACCGTCGCTTCGGCAAGACTCGCGGCGTGCCGCTCGTCTTCAATATGCATTTCACCGGCACGATGGACTATTGGGACCCGCTGGTGACTGACGGACTGGCGAAGGATCGCGAAGTGATCCTGTTCAACAACGCCGGCATTTCCAGCAGCTTGGGCGAGGTGCCGACTACCGTCGAGGGCATGGCCGCGAATGCCGCCGCCTTCATCAAGGCCCTGGGTCTGAAGCAGGTGGACCTGCTGGGCTTCTCGATCGGCGGCACCGTGACGCAGGCGCTGACC
>JAQGNH010000105.1 GCA_028291945.1 Betaproteobacteria bacterium | reverse complement strand
CGCGCGCGCGGCACTGGAACGATCTCTTTCTCGCGAGCCGCGAGTCAGCCGAGCTGCGCGCCGAAACCCTGCAGATGGGATATTCGCTCGTTCAACTCCTGGCTGAGCTTTGCGAGGCACACCCGTTCGAGTGTTGGGACGAAGTCGCGTTTCCCACTGCCTTTGCATTCTGCGCAACGCGCTTTGCCATCGAGCCTCGCGATGCGTTGATCGCGTACCTGTGGTCGTGGGCTGAAAATCAGGTCATTGCGGCACTAAAAGCAATTCCCCTGGGGCAAAGTGCGGGTCAGCGCCTCTTGCTCGCGTTAGGACCTCGCATCGTGGAGCAGGCGGACCGCGCGGCTGCGTTGCCGGATGAAGGCTTGGGTAACATGGCCCCGGGCCTGGCGCTACTATCTGCAAATCACGAGACGCAATATAGCCGCCTGTTCAGATCATGAGGGCATAGGACTCAGGCGTAAGAGAGGAGAGACATACCAGTGAAAGGCAGCGAAAAAAACGGCGGGCCGCTGCGCGTCGGCATCGGTGGTCCTGTCGGTTCGGGCAAGACCGCGCTCACGCTCGCGCTTTGTCGCGCATTGCGCGAACGCTATCAGCTCGCCGTGGTGACGAACGATATCTACACTGAGGAGGACGCGCAGTTCCTCGTGCACAACGAGGCGCTCACACCCGATCGCATCATTGGGGTGGAAACCGGCGGATGTCCCCACACGGCCATACGCGAGGACGCGTCGATCAATCTCGAAGCGGTGGCTCGGCTCAATCGACGTTTTACCGACCTCGACCTCGTCATCATCGAATCCGGAGGCGACAATCTCGCAGCCACGTTCAGTCCTGAGCTTTCGGATCTCACCTTGTATGTCATCGACGTAGCCGCGGGTGACAAGATTCCGCGCAAAGGCGGGCCCGGCATCACCAAGTCCGACCTTCTGGTGATCAACAAAATCGATCTCGCACCGATGGTAGGCGCATCGCTCGAAGTGATGGATCGCGATGCGAGGAAAATGCGCGGCGAGCGCCCGTTTGTTTTCACCAACCTCAAAACGGGCCACGGCCTGAAGACGGTCGTGGAATTCATCGAGCTCAGAGGGTGCTTGTCGCTTCCCTCGGTACATTTGGGGAACATTACATGAATCGAATATCGCGTCTGTGTTGCGCCTTCTTGTTGACTGCGTCGGCGCTGCCGGCGATGGCGCATCCTTTTCACAGTGCGACCGGCGGTTTCGCCACCGGCTTCGCGCATCCTTTCCTGGGTCTTGACCACCTGCTTGCGATGGTGGCAGTCGGCATATGGGCCGTGCAGCAGGGCCGAAGCTCAACGTGGCGCCTTCCGCTCGCTTTCTGCGCGGCGATGGCAGTGGGTGCGGCGCTCGGCTATGCCGGTGTTGCAGTCCCATTGACCGAGTGGTTTATCGCAGCATCGGTGTTCGTGCTTGGGCTCGCGATCCTCACCGCGCGCCGTGTTGCGCTTGCATACGCGCTGCCGCTCGTGGCCTTTTTCGCGCTGTTTCACGGTATGGCTCACGGTGTCGAACAGGCGCCCGCGTTATCTCCGTGGTGGTCACTGGCCGGGCTGGTTTCGGCAACCATGCTTCTGCATGTTGCGGGCGTTGGAACTGCAGCAGCACTCCACTCCCGTGTCCGTGTCGCAGGCGCGCCGCTGATGATCACTGGAGCGTGGCTGCTGAGTCGCGTGCTCGCTTGAGCGGGTTTCCGCTCGGCGCTGCCGCAGCCCACTCGCACTCACCACTTCTACTCACCGATACGGATGAGGGCAAGCCCTGAGTCGGGATCAAACTCCCGTTTCATGTAATTGGGGGACTCGGTGAGTATGACTTCGAGGGTCGGGCGCACGCGACCTTCGAGCAGGTGACCTCCCCGCGCACTGCCGTCGCGCAATCCGAGTACGACATGCGCATGAACTCTCGGGCGTTTGCCTTCGAGTGCAACATCTCCGATGAGAGATACGACCTCGACCTGCTCGGTCACCGGAATGCGCTCGTATTGCTTGTTGTCCCAGTCGTAGTACCCGAGCACGGCATCGCTGAACGCGCCGATCGCAGTAAAGCGCGTTGCAGTGAGATTTTCGCTTTCTGCGAAGCGTGTAAGGGCAGAAACGACCTCATCGCCGGAATCAAGAACAACGGCATACGTGCGCTCGCCGTGATCGTTCAAAACCTTTGCACGCATGTCTCGTTCCTTCTGCGCCGTATCGGCTGATGATCAGCTGCAAGTTGCAAGCGCAATGCCGCTGCATGCCGCTGCAGCGCTGCGCGTTCAATCGTAATATTCATCTCCACAACAGGCGGTAAATTTGGATCCTCGTAAGTGCGCCGATTGCATGTGCCGTGCCGGTGCTAACCGAGGCATCTGCATACTGACAGATCAAAAGCGGTAGCCGAGACCGATCAGGACGACATCGGTATCCCGGTCGTAATTCGTGACGACCCGATTCCATGATCCGCGAATAAATGTCCGGGGCGTCAATCTCACGGACGCCGACGCCGTAAACATCGCGGAGAGTCGCTCCCGGTTGGGCGGAATTGTCGCCGACTCGTGCCAGTCGACCGCCACATAAGGGCCAAGACCGATGCCGATCGCGAGGCGACGATCGAACGCCTCGCGGGCTGCCCAGAACTGGCTCACGATCCCATTACGTCGAACCAGGCGGGCGTCGCCCTCGTTGAGCCAGCTCGCAGTCCACTCGATATGCTCGGACAAGCCATGGCGATATTCGATTGCTGTTGCCACGCCGTGCTCGGAGTTGAAGCTGTTCACGATCGTCCGTCCGACAAAGACTGTCAATTCGTTGTCCGTCGTCTTTTGTCCCTGGGGCGCGGCTTCGGTGAGCGGACCGCGCGAGGGCGGCGGATCAAGTTGATATCCGATGCCGAACACGGCAGATGTCGTATTGATGCTGTTGCTCGCGACAATGCGATTGGCGCGTAACTCGTAGAACACGCGGCTATCGGTGTAGTAGGTAGCCGAGAGACTAAACACGCCGCCCCAGCCGTGCTCGTCTGAAAAGGGTGTCCCAGCCGGCCGCGTCGTATCGTAATAAAAGTACGGCCCTGCACCAGCGGCGAGCGTAAGGCGTCGACCGAGCACGCTGGTTCGCGCCCACAGCTCCACTGCCTGTCCGTCGCGATGATGGTTCGTGACGTGACCTTCATTGAGCCAGGAAAACGTGACCGCCGCATGCTCGCCGAGCCCATGCCGGTAATCGAGCGCCCACGCATACGATTGATCGTTCAAGCTACGTGCTTCCATGGCGCCGCCGAACAGGGACAATTCCTGCGCGCACGACGCCGCGGCGCCAATCAGCAACGCGAGTAACGTTATTCCTCGTGTGACGGCGCGCTTCATCCGCACTCGCTCTGCTCACTTCGTGCCTGATTGACGGTCCGCGACCTGTCGCACACGTGCGCCCGCACGGTGTATTTCTTGCATGATGAAAGGAGTGCTGCGGCGCTTGTGGGTAAATTGCGAGACGCGTATTTGAGCAGACCGCCGCTAATGCGGTCAGATGCTCACGGCGGCCCGGCAATCACGAGCGCCGCACACGGCAGTAGGCATGGCCGAGTGAACATTTCAGAGTACCGCGTGTTGTATTGGCGAGCCCGACCGCGCAGTTCAATACCGTGATTCACGCCAAAACGCGTGAGCGTCAAGCCCCGGAATGCTGATCGCTGTGGATTTCGCAAGACATTCCGGAAACTATCCGACCGGCGTTTGATCGCCACGGTCGGTATCTTCTACGCAGCTTGCCCGACAGTTACGGAGGTGCAGCAATGGCAATCGAATCCATCAATCCCGCGACCGGCGAGAGGCTCAAAACGTACGAAGAGATGCCGCGAGGCGAGGTCGAGCACATTCTCGATAAGACTCACGAGGCATTTCTCGCATGGCGGTGGAAGTCATTCGAAGAGCGCGGGCAACGGATGCGAGCAGCCGCGCAGGTTCTGCGAAACAAGGCCGAAACCTACGCTCGGCTGATGGCACAGGAGATGGGCAAGCCCGTGCGCGACGGGATTGCCGAAGCTCAGAAATGCGCGGTCGGGTGTGAATTCTATGCCGACAACGCCGAGAGATTCCTCGCACGCGAGCCGGTGAAGACCGAGGCTCGCGAAAGCTTCGTCACATTCAATCCCATCGGCGTGGTGCTCGGCGTGATGCCCTGGAACTTTCCGTTCTGGCAGGTGTTCCGCTTCGGCGCGCCTACGCTCATGGCGGGCAATGCCGCAGTTCTGAAACATGCCTCGAACGTCCCAGGGTGCGCGCTCGCGATCGAGGAGATTTTCCGAACGGCGGGCTTTCCGGAAAACCTTTTCCGAACGCTCATGATCGGCAGCCGACAAGTCGACCCCGTTATCGAGCACCCGTTCGTGCGCGCGGTGAGTCTTACCGGAAGCGGTCCCGCGGGCCGCGCAGTGGCGAGCAAGGCCGGTCAGATGCTGAAGAAGACCGTACTCGAGCTCGGCGGAAGTGACCCCTATCTGGTGCTGGAGGATGCGGATCTCGACCTTGCGGCGACCGTCTGCACCAAAGGTCGACTGGTGAACTCGGGTCAGAGCTGCATCGCCGCAAAGCGCTTCATCGTCGTCGAAGCTGTTCGCAACGAATTCGAGAAACGGTTCATCGAGAAGATGAAGGCCACAAAAGTGGGCGATCCTATGAGCATGGAAACGGAAATGGGCCCGCTCGCACGACATGATTTGCGCGAGACGTTGCACCGGCAGGTGGAAGAGAGCGTGCGACGGGGCGCGCGGTGCGTGCTCGGAGGCAAGATCCCCGAGGGCCCGGGGGCCTACTATCCGCCGAGCGTTCTGACCGATGTGCGCAGAGGCATGCCGGCTTTCGACGAAGAGCTATTCGGCCCGGTGGCCGCGATCGTTTCGGTCAAGAACGAAGCGGCAGCGATCGAGATGGCAAACGACTCCGTGTTCGGCCTCGGAGGCGGCGTCATTACGCGCGATTTGGCGCGTGGTAAACGTATCGCGGCGGAGCTCATCGAGAGCGGCATCGTCTTTGTGAACGAGCCGGTGCGATCGGATCCGCGCTTGCCGTTTGGCGGCGTCAAGGAAAGCGGCTACGGCCGCGAGCTGTCGTCTTATGGCATCAAGGAGTTCGTCAACATCAAGACAGTCTACGTCGCGTGAGTAGTGGAGGTCACCGGCAATTCGACAGCTTGATCAACGCTAGGAGCATCGACAATGGCGCAGCAAAGCGCGGGCTACCACGAAAGTACTGACGTTCTCAGGCCGGAGACGCTCGACCATCATCGCGCGATCGCGTCGCTCATGGAGGAACTGGAAGCGATCGATTGGTACGACCAGCGCGTGGACGCAGCGCAGGACGCGGAGTTGCGCGGAATCCTCGCGCATAACCGCGACGAGGAAAAGGAGCACGCCGCGATGGTGCTCGAGTGGCTGCGTCGTCGCGATCCGGCCTTGGACGAGCAACTGCGCAATTACCTGTTTACCGAGCAGCCTATTCTGAATAAGGAGCACGAGCTGGATAGCGCTGAGGCGAAGGGCTCGACCAAGAACGATCCCGCGGGCTCCGATGGTTCGCTGGGCATCGGCAGCCTGCGTGAGGAGTAGCGCACATGAACGATCTGCTGCGCGAGCTTGCGCCGGTTTCTGCGTCGTCGTGGGGTCTGATCGAGGACGAAGCCAAGCGCACGCTCAAGCTCATGCTTGCTGCGCGCCGGCTCGTCGATTTTTGCGGGCCGCTCGGCTGGAACGTATCCGCGGTGAGCGTCGGACGAACCGAGCGATTGAAAGCAGATCCGGAACAGGGCGTGGAAGGGCGGCTGCGCAGAACGCAGGCGCTCGTAGAGCTGCGCGTGCCGTTCGAGCTCTCGCGTGAGGAGCTCGAAGCCGTGGGCCGCGGCGCAAAAGACCCGGACCTCGATCCCGTGCGCAACGCTGCGCGCGCAGCTGCGATTGCCGAGGACCGCGCCGTGTTTCACGGCTATGCCGATGCCGGGATCGTGGGGCTCGTGGCAGCGGCCGCGGGAAGCGGGCTCATGTTGACCGACGACTACGAGGCGTACCCCGGCGTCGTCGCCGAAGCGACGAACAAGCTGCGCTCCTCGGGTATCCACGGTCCTTATGCAATCGCGCTGGGGCCGCGTTGCTATACGGGACTCACGAAAACGGCGAAGAATGGATTTCCAGTGATAGAGCACGTGCGCAGATTACTGGATGGGCCGATCGTGTGGGCCCCTGCGCTCAATGGAGCAGCGGTTATCAGTCTGCGGGGCGGCGATTTCGAGCTCACGGTCGGTCAGGATTTTTCGATAGGCTACCTCGAGCACTCCGCTGCGGCAGTGCGGCTGTATCTGCAGGAGAGCTTCACGTTCCGTGTGCTCTCCCCTGAAGCGGCTGTTCCGCTGAGCTATCACACGAGCTGATGCTACGGGCTCGTGAGCAATATGCGGCGAGGATCGCGACGAAGACGTGCTATGGGCAGTATTGAGCTCACGGAATCCGCAGATGCACGCCCACCACACTCCAGTATGGCAACGCCACCATCAGCACGACAGCGAATGCGATGAACGTCATCCAGACACCGAAGCGGAAAATCTCCGGTGCACTGAGATAGCCGCGCTCGTAGACGGCGAGGGATGAGGCGCTCTGCGCCGGATAGTACAGCACCGCATCCCCTGCGATCATGACGGCGAGTCCGCAGATCATGGGATTAACGCCGGTCGCCGTGCCGATGGACATTGCGATCGGGATGGTCGTCGCCAGAAAACCGGTGATGTTAGGTATCAGCAAGCGCACCGGAACGGATGAGACGAGAAGGATCGCAATGACCAGCGCCGGCTGGTCGCGAAACTGCGGCACGGCCTGCACGATGAGCTGAGCGATCCAGGCACTGGCGCCGCTGTGCGTCAGCGCGCGCGCGAGCGAGAGCGAGGATGCGAGCACGAAAAAGTTAGCCCAGCCGATGTTGCGCTCGAACTCGCTCCAGGTCAGCACGCCGATGCGCGGCATGAGCAGAAAAATCCAGGCGAGCAGCGCAGGCACTACAGGATGCCAATGGTGTAGCGCGTCCGTCAGCCACAAAGCGGACGCGCATACGGTGATCACCACCGTACGCATTTCCTTGCCCGAAATCGGCTGCGTTTGTTCACTCGGCAGCGGCGGCAGCTTCAGATGGAAGCCTCGCCGGTACAGGAAATAAATGAGCAACGAACCGACGGTGAGCAGCACGACATACGGCACGCTCATCATTAGCAACCACTCGCTCCAGGAAATGCCGCCGATCAGGGCGGCCGCCACTACGGGGGTGATCCCGCCGGTCAGCAGGATGGTCGACGCGAGCCGGTTGATGGAATTCAGCGCCATCATGATGGCTCTCGCAAGAGGATGACGTCGCGGAACGTGCTCGAGCTCGAGCGCCTGTTCGTAAACGTGCACGAGAATGCCCGTGCGGGTCGTCGCAGACGGAAGAATGATCGTGAGAAGCGGGAAGGCAAGAAGCAGCTGCAGGTACAGCGAGCGCGCGCTGCCGCCCGATCTGTGCAGGAAAAAACGAGCTACACGCTCGGCGAGTCCGCTATGCGAGACGGCCAGCCCGATCGTCAGCACGCCGATCAGGAAATAGGCGACCGGATCCGAAAAGCCCGCAAGCGCTTCGGGAAATCCGGGTACTGCGCCGGAGAGTACCAGCGCGACGACCAGAACCAGGCTGGTAACACCGGCCGGCAGCGCTTCCGTGCACCACAAGCCGATTGCTAGCACGGCGACTGCGAGGACACGTTTCCCTGCCTCAGGCAGCCCGGCTGGGGATGGCATCAGGATCAGCGCACCACAGAGTGCGATCAAGCCCGCGATGGTCCATGCTGCGCGAAACCCTACCGGCCGTACGGGGGTTGCGCCGGTTGCTTCCCGCAGGCTCGTCAACTTGCTGCCACCATGTCACGCTCTCTTGAATCGTACTGGCGGTATTTTAATAGCCTCTCGTAACCGTTGAGGATGACCTCTCATCTCGCGCATGAATCGCGGAGTTGCACCACATCGAGAACGGTGTAATGGGGCTGTCGGCGTGGCCTTTGGCGCTCTCGCGGCTGCGGCTGCGCCATCTGCGGTTTTGAAATAATGCGGTTTGGCGGATACGCCCGTCTTGTACCGCCTAGCGTCTGACGGCATGATCACGGCCCGATATTTGCCAGAGCCCGCTACCTCATCAAAACGTCGCCTCGTACGCTATGAACTTCAGCTATGTCTGGAAGGTCATGTCGGGCCTGCCGCTGGCCTACACGGCCATCATCATCCTTCTATTCGCCGGTGCGATCGTCGGGGCGCTCATCGCGCTCTGGAATGCTGTGCCCTTAGCGTTCGAACACCTCATCGAAATGTGGAGAAGACACATGCGCCGCACGGCACGCAGGCGCCGCCACGCAGCGCAGGGAAACGCACGACAACAGGGTAGCGTAGCGGAATGCCCACAATATGATGCGCCGCTATCGGCCGGGGCCGGCTGGGGATCGCCGTCGAAGGGTTGGCTTGTAGTCGCCGGATGCTCGGCAGCTTCGATTCTGGGCGGAGTGGCTCTTGGCTACGTGCTCAATCACCAGCCTGATCAGCCATCGCTCAACGCGCGCCTGACTGAAGCGGTGCACGACCCCGCGCGGCTGCGCATAGACTACGAATTGCGCAGCCGCTAGGCGCTGTGGGCTAACGCTGCTACTGGACGGCCGTGCCGTCCTCGAGTGCGATCGGAACGATTACGAATTCGACCGGGCTCAACTGGCCGTCGCTATTCGCGTCCATGTCCACGAAAATCGCCACCAGATCCGGATCAGCCTGCGCTTCGCTGCGGGATATCATACCGTCGTGATTGGTGTCGAGCCTGTCGAAAATCTGTTTCCGTGTCTGGCCTTTCTTGGCGTGCATGCTGCGTTTTTGACTGTCTGCGGAACCGGCGGTTGCGGACGCTGAGCCGCCGCTCGTCGTGCCGCTCTGAGAATGCGCCACGACAGGAATTGCAATACACAGACCCAATGCGCTGCATGCAAATACTCGGGCAAGCTTCATGATGAACCTCCGAAAAGTCGCCCATAAAGCTTACGTGCCGCACCGACGCCATTCTTCTCCGATCTTGCGAACAATAGTGCATACCTGCTCAGTGGTCGACATTGCTTCACCGAGCTTCGGCTAACCCAGGGAAGTGCAGCTACTGAAAAGAAATCGCTAGCACGTTTTGTTACAGCGAAAGCTAGCCCCTTAGACATAGGTCTCTTCATGGCACGCGAAAGCGTAGCACTGCTAACATCCTTCAGCAGAACTAACGGAGGATGAAATGAGCGAAGCGCAATCAGTGACGCAGAAAGTGCAAACGTGGGCGCGGGGAAAGCTCGGAAGGCAAATCGGCAGGGGTGAGTGTTGGGACTTGGGCGAGCAGGCGCTCAAGCAGGCCGGGGCACTCACCTCGAATGATCTCGGACCCGTTCAGGACGACACCGATTACGTATGGGGTGAGCTGGTCAGCGATTCGAAAGACATCGAGCCTGGATACATTCTGCAGTTGAGAGATCATGTCGTCACGACCACCACGACGGTCACATACACGTTTGCCGATGGCAGCACGGTAGACTCGGAAACCGAGGAGATCGCCAAAAGAGGCCACCATACCGCCATCGCGAACGGAAAAGTCGACATAAACGGTGCGCTGAAGACCCTCGAGCAGCACGTCAAACCTCGAGGTGAGGTGGTTCAGAACAAGATACTGTATCTACGCGACGTGCGCCCAGTGGTCACGAAGACGGTTGAAACCCTGATCAATCCGGCCACGAAGAAGCGCGAAAAGGCTAATGCTACGAAGACCGTTACGATCACGGTGTCCGGAAGCGTATGGATATACAAACCCAAAGCTAAATAAGTTTGTTGCCTTACAGCCACGTGTTGTGGCGGACGCTTTCGTCCGGTTTGGACGCAGCTCCATCGTCTCGCTTTTGCGGCCCACGGCTTATGCCGTTGCTGTCAGGGATTTCTGTCCGATCCTTCGATGATATTTGTGCCGTCGATTTCAGCAGTTTGAGCGCTGAATGAAAATCGCAACTTTCAATATCAACGGCATCAACCTGCGCTTGGCGCAGCTGCTCCAGTGGCTTGCCGAAGCGGCCCCGGACGTGGTTTGTCTGCAGGAATTGAAATGCACCGATTCTGCTTTCCCCGAAGCGGCCATTCTCAAGGCGGGTTATGGCGCAATATGGCGCGGGCAGAACGCGTACAACGGTGTCGCCATTCTCGCGAAAGACGCACAGCCGATCGAGGTGCGCCGCGAATTGCCTGGCGATCCATCCGACAAACAGAGCCGGTATATCGAAGCCGCAGTCAACGGCGTTCTGATCGCGTCAATCTATCTGCCGAACGGCAATCCTCAGCCAGGTCCCAAGTTCGACTACAAGCTCGCCTGGTTCGAGCGGCTGATCCGGCATGCCCGTAGCGTTTATGAAGCCGGTGTGCCGGTGGTGCTCGCAGGCGACTACAACGTCGTACCTACCGATGCGGACATCTACTCACCGCAATCGTGGTTGGACAACGCGCTGCTCCAGCCCGAAAGTCGGGCAGCGTTTCGCCGCCTCATCGGGCAAGGCTGGACCGATGCTCTCCGCGCCCGGCATGGCCGAGAGCGGATCTATACGTTCTGGGACTACAAGCGAAACAGGTGGGCGAGAAATGCCGGGCTCCGCATCGACCACGTGCTGCTGAGCGTCGATACGGCGGCGCGTCTGGTGGACTCGAATGTGGACACGGCGGTCCGTGGCAGGGAGGGCGCGAGCGACCACGCACCCGTCTGGGTCACGATTCGCTGATCGCGCTGTGCGGTGGACGCGCAGTGGTATGTCACGCTCATGCAGCCACCATTGTCCGCGGCCGGCATCTCAAGATCGAGTGTTCGATCGCGCACGGCGTCCCTCTGGCCTGATGTATAACTGCAGACGCGCTCCCAGCCCTCCGTTGATACAGCCACAGCAGAAGCGCCAGCAGCGTTCCTCCAGGGAGGAGCAACTCTATCAGCAGATAAGGGCCCAAACTACGCAGGGCCTGCAAGATGCGGTTGGAAGCGGGGGCATTCATGATCGAACTCTTTCGTTACGGTCCGAAGACCTTATAGCCATGAGAATGAATGCAGTTTAGGCAGTGCACGTAACCGTAGAGTGTCGCGCGCCAGGAGTTTTGTTTCACGTGTGTGTCAGTACGACATCGCGCAAACTCGCGCGTGACATCTATTTCGCACCCAACACGCGGTATAGTCTCGGCCGCCGACCCTCCAATCCACCGCAGCACAGCGCAATTCCATCGTCACTCCATGCAGGCAATCATCTCCGTCAAAAACCTGTCCAAGACTTATGCCTCCGGATTCCGGGCTCTGAAGAACATCAATCTGGATATCCGGCGCGGCGAGATCTTCGCGCTGCTGGGGCCCAATGGCGCCGGCAAGACGACATTGATCGGCACCATTTGCGGAATAGTCAATCCGAGCGAAGGCCAGATCTTGGTCGATGGCCACGACATCATCGCGGACTATCGCGCAGCGCGCTCGATCATCGGCCTCGTTCCTCAGGAGCTGACTACCGATGCATTCGAAAGCGTGTGGGACACGGTCTCTTTCAGCCGCGGCCTGTTCGGAAAACCCGCGAACCCGCAGCACATCGAAAAGGTATTGAAGGAGCTCTCGTTGTGGGACAAGAAAGACAACAAGATCAGGACGCTTTCAGGCGGCATGAAGCGCCGCGTGCTGATTGCGAAAGCGCTGTCGCACGAGCCGCGCGTCCTGTTTCTGGACGAACCTACTGCCGGCGTTGATGTGGAGCTCAGGCGGGACATGTGGCAGCTCGTGAGCTCGCTCCGCGAAAGCGGCGTCACGATCATACTCACGACGCATTACATCGATGAGGCCGAGCAGATGGCGGACCGAATCGGGGTGATCAGCAACGGCGAGATCGTGCTGGTGGAAGACAAGGCCGAGCTGATGCGCAAGCTGGGCAAGAAGCAGCTGACGCTACACCTACTGAATACCCTGGAGCGCATTCCTCCTGGATTGGCAGGCTACGACTTGCACCTGTCGAGCAAGGGAAACGAGCTGACGTATACGTACGACACGCAGGCGGAGCGAACCGGAATCCTCGCGTTGCTGGAGGACGTGAATGCGGCGGGGATCCGCTTCAAGGACCTGCACACCACGCAAAGCTCGCTCGAGGATATTTTCGTCACGCTGGTGAGAGAAGGGCAATGAACGTACACGCGATACGCTCGATCTACCGCTTCGAAATGGCGCGTACCCGGCGCACGCTGATGCAGAGCATCATCGCGCCCGTGATCTCGACGTCGTTGTACTTCGTCGTCTTCGGCGCGGCGATTGGCTCGCGCATTCCCCATGTCGAGGGGATCAGCTACGGCGCATTCATAGTCCCCGGTCTCGTCATGCTGTCGCTGCTGACCCAGAGCCTCTCGAACGCGTCGTTCGGGATCTATTTTCCCAAGTTTACCGGCACCATTTACGAGCTCTTGTCCGCACCGGTCTCGTATGTCGAGATCGTGGTGAGCTATGTCGGCGCGGCTGCCACCAAATCGATCGTTCTTGGGCTCATCATCCTCGCGACCGCGGGATTGTTCGTCCCGCTGCGAATCGAACATCCTTTCTGGATGATCGCGTTCCTCGTGCTGACCTCGGTGACGTTCAGTCTCTTTGGCTTCATCATCGGAATCTGGGCCGACGGCTTCGAGCAGCTGCAGCTCATACCGCTGCTCATCATCACGCCATTGACGTTTCTTGGCGGCAGTTTCTATTCCATCGATATGCTGCCGCCGTTCTGGCAGAACGTTTCGCTGTTCAATCCCGTCGTTTATCTCATCAGCGGCTTTCGCTGGAGCTTCTACGGAATCGCGGACGTGAGCGTTGGGATCAGTCTTGCCATGACGCTCGTGTTCCTGGGCGTATCGGTCGCGGTCGTCGCGTGGATCTTCAAAACCGGCTATCGCCTAAAGAGATAGTTACTAGCGGCGATAGCCGCATAAGCCAGGATCAAAGCGAAGGAGCGGAGTGCCTTTTTCAAGTGAGGTATTCATGATGAAACGACTTGCTGTGTGTCTGATGTTGGCAGGACCATTGCTTGCACCGGCGCAGGCGGCCACGGCCGCGGACTCGAAGAGCGAAGGCGAAAAGCTGTACATGGAAATGAATCGTGTGCTGACGCATCCTCGTTGTCTCAACTGTCATCCCGCCGGCGATTCGCCGAAACAGGGCGATAGCGCGCGTTTCCACGTACCGCCCATGACGCGCGGACCGAAGGATAGCGGTCCCCCGGGAATGCATTGCGCCGCGTGTCATCAGAGCAGCAACTATGCTGCGAGCGGAGTGCCAGGCGCGCCGAACTGGCATCTCGCACCGCTCTCGATGGCCTGGGAAAACAAAACACCCGGCGAGATCTGCCGGCAGATATTGGACCGGCGCAGGAACGGCAACAAGAGCCTGACCGAAATCGTCAAGCATCTCACCGAAGACGAGCTTGTGGCGTGGGGCTGGAACCCTGGAACTGATGTGGCGCGCAGGGTGCGGGAGCCGGTGCCCATTGCCAAACCCGAATTCAATCGTATCGTGCATGCGTGGGCGAAAGCCGGTGCGGTGTGTCCGCAGTGAAAGCTACGACGCGCGCTTTCAGCGCAGCTTTGCTGCGCTTCCGGCGCAAACACCGCTTAGGCGGCTCGCGCCGCTGTATCTAATGAAAGCTACGACGCGCTTTCAGCGCAGCCTTGCTGTGCTTCCAGGCGCAAATACACCGCTTAGGCGGCTTGCGCCGCTCCATCTAAGGGAACACTGATGATTACGCTGGATGTGAACGGAAAGAAATATGAAATCGACGTCGATCCGGATATGCCGCTCCTGTGGGCGATCCGCGATGGCATCGGTTTGACCGGTACCAAGTACGGCTGCGGCATCGCGATGTGCGGCGCCTGCACGGTGCACGTCGACGGCATGGCGACGCGATCGTGCAGCATGCCCGTGTCGGCTGCGGTAGGGCGGCGTATCACCACGATCGAGAACGTCGGATCGAGCCGCGCCGGCAAAGCGGTGCAGTCGGCGTGGGAAAAGCTCGATGTCGTGCAGTGCGGTTACTGCCAGTCGGGGCAGATCATGTCTGCAGCCGCGCTCCTTGCCGAGAAGCCGAAGCCGTCCGACGCCGACATCGACGCGGCAATGGCAGGCAACGTGTGCCGCTGCGCGACGTACGTGCGTATTCGAGCCGCGATCAAGCAAGCAGCGAGGTCAACCGTATGAATGCGCGCGACGCCAACGTGCATGATCCCGGCCGCCGTCAGTTTTTGCGCGCCGGCACCGCGCTCACCATCGCGTTCTATCTGCCTGACGTGCGCGGCCAGCTATCGGGTCCGGGTAAGACCGCGGCAAGCGGTGCGTCCCAGGGCGGCTTTTCACCGAACGCCTTCGTTCGCGTCGCTGCCGACAATTCGGTTACGGTCATGGCGAAGCATATCGAGATGGGGCAGGGCACGTATACGGGACTGGCGACTCTGGTGGCCGAAGAGCTCGATGCGGACTGGCAGCAGGTGCGCGTTGAAGGGGCGCCTGCCGACGCGGGACGCTACAACAATCTGTTCTGGGGGCCGACGCAAGGTACAGGGGGAAGCACGGCGATCGCGAACTCCTATGAGCAGCTGCGCAAAGCGGGCGCCGCGGCGCGCGCGATGCTCGTCTCCGCCGCGGCCGAAACATGGCGCGTGCCCGCAAACGAGATCACCGTCAGCAACGGGACGCTTGCTCACAAGAGTGGCCGCAAGGCGAGCTTCGGCGAGCTTGCAGAGAAAGCGGCCGGGATGCCGGTGCCGTCCGATGTAAAGCTGAAAGATCCGAAGCAGTTCAAGCTGATCGGCAAGCGCGTGCCGCGCAAGGACAGCCGCGCGAAGACCAACGGCACTGCGCAATTCACCAGCGACGTGAAGCTGACCGGCATGCTGACCGCGGTTGTCGCGCA
>JAQGNH010000104.1 GCA_028291945.1 Betaproteobacteria bacterium | reverse complement strand
GACGATCTCTTTCGGCGTGCCAGTCGGGGCGAACACGCCCCACCAGCCGGCTGCGTTGTAGCCCTTGAGACCGCCCTCCGCAACCGTCGGGATCTGAGGCAAGGTCGGAAAGCGCTTATCACCGGACCCGCCCAGTGCGCGCACGCGTCCGCTCTCGAGGTATGGGACGAACACCGGGATGTTTTCGATATAGAGCCCAACTTCGCCGCCCACGAAGCCTGCCGCCGCCGGACCCGAACCCTTGTACGGGACGTGGGTGAGCTTGACTCCGGCGAGCAGCGCGAAGAGCTCGGTCGCAAGATGCGCGGTGGTGCCGTTTCCAGCCGATGCGTAGTTCATTTCACCCGGTCTCGCCTTCGCGAGAGCGATCAACTCGCGGATCGATTTCGCCGGAACGGTAGGATGCACGGCGACGAGCACCGGCCCGGTCCCGATGAGGGCCACGCCGACGAAATCGCGGTTTACGTCGAACGGCAGCTTCGTGTAGAGCGAGGGATTGATGCCCATCGTGCCCGCGCTGCCAACGACGAGCGTGTAACCGTCGGGGGCGGATCTCGCCACGTATTCGAAGCCGATGATGCCGGAAGCGCCGGCGCGGTTGTCTACGATGACCTGCCGTCCCATTCTCTCGGACATCTTCTGTGCCGTGATGCGCGCGAAGAGGTCGAGCACGCCGCCGGCGGGGAAGGGGGCGACGAGACGGATCGGTTTGCTCGGGTAGCTTGCCGCGGTCTGACCTAATGTCGGCGTCGCTGCGAGAGTGGCGACTATTCCGACGAAAGCCGTCGCCATTGCTGCGCGCTTACGACGCCGTTCAATGAGTCTCATGTAGTCGCCGAATTTAAAGTGAAGGATGCTGATTGACCCACGAGGTCGCATCCTCATAGGCGGAAGCCACCTGGTAGACAAGGTCCTCGCGCCAGTGGCCGGCTGCAATTTGCAGTCCAAGCGGCATGCCGCCTGCGTTGAATCCCATCGGCTGCACCATCGCCGGATGGCCCGAGAGGTTGTACATGCGGTGCGCCGCGCCGCGGATCAGCAGCGGGTTTTCCATCATTGCCGCCATCGTCGGTGCGCCGGATTCCCGGCCGGGGGACACGATGACGTCGATCTGTGAACCGTAGACTCGCTCGTACGCTTCGCGCAAGCGCTCACGCTTCCCAAGCGCAGCTTTGTAGTCTCCCTCCGTGAGCTTCGCTGCAGGCATGAGCCGATCCCGAAACGCTTTGCCGTATTTCTCGGGATGTTTCGCGAGGTTGTCCTTGTGGTACTGGTAAGCCTCGTAAACCACAATGGTCGTGCCGTAGTCGTTGATTTCGTCGAGGCCGGCAATGTCGACTGCGCGCAGCATCGCGCCAAGCTCGCGCAGCACGCCTTTCGCGCGCTCGAAAGCCGCGAGCACTTCAGCCTCGTGCGTAACACTTTCGACGAATCGCTCTGGAATGCCGATGCGCACGCCTTTCAGGCCCTTCCCGATCAGGCACGAAAAATCCGGCACGGGCTTGTCGGCGGACGTCGGGTCTGCCGGGTCATGCCCTGCCATCGACTGCAGCATGACCGCGTTGTCGCGCACCGTGCGCGTCATCGGTCCGGCGTGGTCCATCGACGCGGCAAGCGGGAAGATGCCGTGTATCGACACGCGGCCGTAGGTCGCTTTCATGCCGACGATACCGCACACCGCCGCGGGGTGCCGCACCGATCCACCGGTGTCGGTACCGATCGCGCCCATCGCGAGCCCCGCCGCGACGGCGGCGCCCGAGCCGCTGCTGGAGCTCCCCGGCGCGCGCTCCGTGTTCCACGGATTGAGGGCGGCGGGAAACGCTTGATCCGGCCCCGGCACCCCGTAAGCGAACTCGTGGAGCGCAGTCTTGCCGAGCGACACCGCACCGGCGTTGGTGAGCTTCGCGTAGACGAAAGCGTCCTCGGGCGGTCTCCACTCGGCGAGCAGCTTGGAGTGCGCGGTCGTGCGCACACCTTTCGTCCAGACAATGTCCTTGTGGGCGAGCGGGATGCCGTGGAGCGGGCCGCGGTACTTCCCCGCCGCGATTTCGCTTTCGGCGACGCGCGCCTGCGCGAGCGCTTGCGCTGCCGTGACCGTAATGTAGGCGTGCAGGCGCGGCTGAAGCGCATCGATGCGCGCGAGGTGAGCTTGCGTAAGCTCGACGGGAGAGAGCTTCTTGTCGCGTATCAACGCGGCCGCTTCGGTGATCGTGAGGTAGTGCAGATCGGTGGTCATCTCGAGTGCATCATTTATTCGCTGCGTCTACGCTTGCAACGCGCATCGTGCACACGATTGTAACGGTCTGTCCCTAATGCGGGTTCGCTGAGCGCGGGCGACAACGAGTCCGCGATTATGTGACGCTATGAAACGGCTGCGATCAGAGCAGCGGCATGCCCGCTGCCTTCACGGTTCTCGCAGTCAGCTCGATTTCGCGCTGTATGAATGTGAGAAACTCTTCGATCGTGCCGCCGGCCGGCTCCAGGCCGAGGTCATCCAACCGATGGCGTAAATCGCTGCGGAGTGCGTCATTGACCGCGGCATTGAGCTTCACGACGATCTCTCTGGGCGTCCCCGCGGGCGCGGCGAATGCCATCCAGCCCCGGGAGTCGTATCCTTTGAAACCCAGCTCCTCCATAGTCGGAACATCTGCAAGCTTCTGCACCCGGTTCGGCTGCAACACGGCGAGCGCACGCACCTTGCCGGACTTGATCTGATCGATGGTCGTGGGCACCGTATCGAACATCACTTCGATCTCGCCGCTCAACTGGGCAATCTGCGCCGGCGCGCCGCCCTTGTACGTCACGGGCGTGAGGTCGACGCCCGTATACATCATGAACATCTGCCCGCGCATGTAATGCCCGCCGCCGGGACCTGTCGTGCCAAAGTGCAGCTTGCCTGG
>JAQGNH010000096.1 GCA_028291945.1 Betaproteobacteria bacterium | reverse complement strand
CGTAAGCGTTCGGTGTACTTGTCGACGTCGATCACGAAACGCTCGTGGGTGACATCGCCTACTTGCTCGACGTCGTCGAAGACCTGCACGTGAAACTTGAGCCTCCGGCGATCGATTTCGGTCAGCTCCACTTCGGCGCGCACCATCTTTCCAATCGGCGTAGGCGCCATGTGTCGGATGTTTACGGTCAGACCGACCTGTCCCTGGCCCGGTTTGAGGTGCGGCGCGACCAGTTTGTGGGAAGCCATTTCGGCGAACTGGCACATCGAAGGCGTTGAAAACACCTTGAACTCACCGCGCGTGGTCGTCAGCCGCTCGGTGACCTCCCATTCCAGTCTGTCTTTCATGCCCACTGTCAGTGTGTCCATCGCGGCGTGCTCGTTGTTGTCAGACGAAGTATTGTAAACGACGTCTCAAAATAAAACGGCCGGGGCGAGTGCCCGGCCGTTTGCGACGAACCTGGACTACAGCGTTTACTTGTGCTGCCTATCGTGTTTCTCGCGATATATTTTTTTACTTTGCTGATTCTGCGCATGTTCGATGCGGCGGCGCTCTTTCGCTGTCACTTTGCCGTCGGCCATCGCCGTGGTTTCCATGCGCTGCACGCGTTGCTGGCCTTTTTCAAGACGGCCCGCTTCCTTGGGTGTGAGCGCGCCGGATTTGACACCCTGATTAATACGCTGCTGCTGATTCGCCTGGCGCTGATCGATCCGCGGCGTGGATGCGGTGCCGCTCTGCGCGACAGCGAACCCCGAAGCGGTCATAAGCGCGGCCATCAGTGCCGTTTTCTTGAGATTCATTGCGTGTCTCCCTTCCACCTCTGCCGGGAACATTCCCACGGGTGGTAACGCGGCAGCTTACTGGAGGGCGACAGGCAAACACCACAAACTGCAGACGGGTCGGTATTAAGTCACCGTCACGCTTGTGGTCAGCATTCACAGTCGACCGACAGATGCTTACCACGTCGACTGCAGCACATCTCGCAACAGCTCACGTTCACGCACAAACTCGCGCTTGGGGTCCGCATTGAAATTCTTAAGCGAGTTTTCGAGGATTGTCGACAGGCTCTCGGCCGGGATTCCCAGCGCAGATAGCCGGGTAGGCGTCCCGACCGATTGAAAGATCTGCTCGAGCGCCGTGGCGCCACGCTCAGGCGCGTCCTCGATACGGTCGCCCTCACTCCATGCGCCGAGTGCTCGCGCGATACGACACATCGCTTCAGGATCGCGAGAGCCCAGACGACGCATCACACCCGGCGTCAACGCGTTGTTGGCCGCGCCCTGGCTCACGTGTCCGTGCTGGTTGAACAATGCTGCGGCAAACGCATACACGACGCGGCCTACCCAATGCTTCTCGACCAGTACGCCACCGTCGTCGGCATCCCTGTTCTGCAGGAAAGCAGCGGCGCAGAGCTCGATGCGCGGGGCTGCATCGGCCGGATCACCCAGTTGCGTCAAGGCGCTGCGCGCGAGCCTCAAGGCCTGCAAGCGATCGCCTTCGACCAAGGGTGTCATGTTCGTCGCACCCATGTTCATCGCGGCACGCCAGAAAATTGCCGCACCCGTGTCTCGGGCGAGCGAAGGCGGCGCAGTCAGCAAGGCGTCACTATCCCAGAATACGGCGACCGGTCGCGTCTTCGGATCGAAAAACTCCATGCGGTGGTCGAGGCCTTCGCCTTTCACGGCAGAGCCCGCGCGGTTTTGCGCCGACGTCGCCGCAGTCAACACGTTGATGATGGGCAGCTTCGGTGCGAGCAGCTTGGGGCTGATTGCCGGACCCTGTTCGGGGTATTGTGTGATCAGCTCTTCGACCGGCCGTGTTTCAGCGATCAGTATCGCCACCACTCGCGTCGCCTGTACCACGCTGCCGGCGCCGATCGCGATCAGCAGGTCGGCGTTCGCGGCACGCGCTGCGTCCCGCGCGGCGATTACTGCGGACAGCGGAGACTCCTTGGCCATCTCGTCGAAAACGCCTGCGAGCGAGGTCCCGAGAATTCCGCGTATGCGTGTCACGAGCGGCGTTTTGCGCGAGACGGTTCTACCGCAGACGACGAACGCGCGTTTCGCGCCATGGCGCTTCAGTTCCGCAGGGAGGTTCTCCAGCGCGTCTTTACCGCTATAGAGGCGCAGCGGATAGCCGACTGCACGAAAATCATTGCGATAACTCATCGGAAGCGACCTCCATGTTCTAACGCGTCACCGGCATGCGTCCGGGGTAGGCAACGATCGACGCTCGTCACTAGGACGCCCGGTCACTTCATCCCAAGTCGCCGCCGGTTCATGAAACGCTCGTACGTCTGCAACGCGGCCAGTGCATAACCCGCGTTCGCCATTTCGTCATACACCGGCACGCCGAGCGCGACTGCATTTTCGCGGAATTCCCGCTTGCGCTGCTCAAGCGGTGGATCGCCGTCCGAGCGCAGAACCAGAACGAAATGCGCCTGTCCCGGATAATGCTCCTGCACGCGCAATGCAGCTTGCACGAGATTGTCGAGCACCTCCGGTTTCGTGCGCCCGACGAAAGCCGACAAGTTCAGATGCATCACCAGCGCATCAGGCTTACCCGACCCATAGATGATGTCGAGGATCTTCTCGGCGACGCGGCCCTCCTCCTGCTGCAGCGTGCCCACGGGACAATCGACTGGATTGGTGATGCTCGTTCCTGGAGGTAGTTTGAGCGCCGCAAGCTCGTCGATCGTACCTTGTTCGAATGGCGTCACGTCGAGACCAAGCCGCGCGTAGAAATCGGTTGCGAGCACGCTCGTGCCGCCGCCATTGCCGAACAGCACGACACCCTGCGTCGGGTGTTTCGGCTGAGCTTTCAGTGCCTGGAAGATCAGCAGGGTGTCGATGAACTGGTCCAGCGTGTCGACCAGTACGCAACCCGTTTGACGGGCAAGCGCAATCCAGACTCGGTCGTCGCCGGCGAGCGAGCCTGTATGTGAGGCGGCAGCGGCCTGGCCCTGTTTGGTGCGACCGCCTTTCAGCACAACAACCGGTTTCGCACCCGCCGAGTTGCGCAGTATGTTGAACAATCTGCGGCCGTCTTTCGCCGTTTCGATGTAGGTGCCTATCACTCGCGTTTGAGCGTCGGCGAAATAGAATTCGAGCAGGTCGCTAGGCGTGACGTCAGCACAGTTGCCTACAGTGACGAGGCCCGAGAACTTGAGGCCGCGCGCAAATCCTCGCCGGATGATGTCGGTGCCGAGCCCGCCGCTCTGCGAAACGATGCCGACTGTGCCGACATCCCTGGAACCGATTTCCGCAAACGTCACCTTTCCGCGCGGTGTATAGATGCCGAGACAGTTCGGACCGATCAGGCGCGCGCCCCCTGCGCGCGCGGCTTCAGCGAGCTCGTCCTGAAGCTCACGGCCTTCTTCGACTTCGCCAAAGCCGCTCGAGATCACCTGGGCAAAACGCAGCCGCCCGTGCGCCGAAGACAACAACGGCGGAATCTGTGCAGCAGCAATGGCTATGTAGGCGTAGTCGATCGGCTGCGGCGTATCAGCAAGGCTTTTATAAGCGGGAAGTCCGTCGATTTCGCTGGCGGTGGGATGTATCGGGTAAATGGCGCCTTCGTAGCCGAATTCCCGGATACGCCGAATGAACACGTTCGGCAGCGCCGTGCCTTTGGTCGACGCACCAATTACCGCGACGGCTTTCGGAGCGAATAACGGCATAAACCGTTTCAGTACTTCTTCGTCGTTCATGCTGCTCACTGATCCACCTCTCATCGGCCACGGGTCACGAAAAAGCGAGGGCTTCCATCTTCGGGCAGGCAGTCGGGAAGGAGGGCTCTAAGTCAGAATGAACCGTGCATCGACAGCGATTGCGCCGGTGTCCGAGACGATGAGCGGATTGATGTCCGCTTCCTTGATCTGCTCGGCGTGATTCATCATCAACCCGTCATCGCCGCCGATCTTGAGCAGCACATCGATTATCGCATCGCGCGAGACAGGCTTACGTCCCCGCGCGCCGCGCAGTATCGCTGCGCCCTTCAGATCATCGATCATTTCCTCAGCGTCGAGCCGCGTGATCGGACAAATTCTGAACGACACGTCGGCCAGGACTTCGACGAAGATCCCGCCGAGCCCGACCATCACGAGAGGCCCGAAATCCGGATCCCGCAAACCACCGATCACGATTTCCTGTCCCGCAGGCGCCATTTCCTCGATCAGCCACCCTTCCACGCGCGCGCTCGCGATCTTGGGCAGCACAGACATCATGCGGATCGCCTCCCGCACTTGGTCGGGAGTCTTCACGTCGACTCTCACACCCCCAGCATCGCTCTTGTGCAGAATCTGCGAAGACACCACTTTGACCACGACCGGGAACGTGAGGCCCTGAAGAGCGCCGTCAACTTCGGCTGAACTCCTGACGACAATCGTCTTCGGGACTGCCACACCGTAACTTGCCAGCAGGGCCTTGCCCGAAGATTCGTCGAGCGCAGCGCGGTGCTGCTTTCTTGCCGCGTCGATGATGGCATTCGGTTCCATACGGCTTCGTGTCCTTCGGGGTCAATCGTTTCAGCGTTTTTTCGCGAGCACTTCCGGAATCAATCCGGTGTGCACCTGGCCAGCACGGAAGGGTTCAGAACGCAGCACAGCCAGCACCGCAGGGATATTGTTCTTGGGGCCCTGGATCTCGAATGCTTCGAGCGCCGAGATCAGGCGATCGATCGCTGCTTCGCGGGTATCCGCATGCACGATGACTTTGGCGATCATCGGGTCGTAGTACGGCGTGATTTCACGACCTTCCGCAAATCCGGTGTCTACGCGCACGCCGGCTTGCTGGGGCGGCCTGAACACGGCAAGCTTTCCGGGAGACGGGAAAAAGTTTTTCGGGTCCTCCGCGTAGACGCGCGCCTGGATCGCGTGACCGCGCACCTCGATTCGGGCCGGCAGAATATCCGTCAGCTTTTCACCTGCGGCCGAGCGAATCTGCGCTTGCACTAGATCGACGCCCGTGACTTCCTCCGTCACACTATGCTCCACTTGCAGGCGCGTGTTCATTTCGAGAAAGTTGAATGACCCGTCGGCGCCTCTGAGCATTTCCACGGTGCCGATGTTGTCGTAACCCATGGTGCGCATGATGCCGGCGATATTGTCGGCAACGGCTTTGATTTCTTCGCGCGCGATCGCGGGCGCCGGCGCTTCCTCGATGACCTTCTGATTGCGCCGCTGCGTAGAACAATCGCGCTCGAAAAGATGAACGGCGTTCCCGTGCTGATCGCCGAGCACCTGAAACTCCACGTGACGCGGTTTTTCGAGCAATTTCTCGAGATAGACCTCGGCATTCCCGAAGCCGCGGCTCGCCATCGATCGCGAACGCTCTACGACGTCGATCAGCTCGGCTTCGCTCTTCGCGGGCAGCATTCCGATTCCGCCTCCGCCTCCGGCCGGCTTCACGAGCACGGGATAACCGATCGCACGCGCAGCAGCCAGGATGGCATCGGGCTCGGCAGGCAGCACGTCCGATCCTTTCGACATCGGCATGCCGTATTTCGCAGCGAGCTCCCGCGCCTTGGTCTTGTGACCCATCGCATCGATCCATTTCGGCGAAGGACCGATAAAGCGCGCGCCGGCATCGACGACACGCTGTGCGAAAGCGGCGTTCTCGGAGAGAAAACCATAGCCGGGGTGCAACCCATCGGCATGCGACTTTCTGAGCACTTCCAGGATCACGTCCTGATTGAGATAGCTCTCGCGAGCCGGCGACGGGCCGATCGCGTACGTTTCGGTCGCCATTTGCAGGTAGGGTGCGCCTGCATCG
>JAQGNH010000035.1 GCA_028291945.1 Betaproteobacteria bacterium | reverse complement strand
GTCGCGATGCTCTTAAGATTCGACGTTCGGGAAGAGCACCGTCGAGCCGCGAAAGACCGGTGTATTGACAAGGCCTGCGTGTTTCTGCGGGTCGCGGCCGCTATGTATCAGCAGCGTGTCTGGCTTGCGCTTTTTAGTCACAGTTGATTTCGTGCTCGGTATTGAACAAGGTAGGCCGCTTTATCGCTTCACGCCGGCGCGACGGGAAAGCTTATATGGGCTGTCGCCAGTAGGCGAGGTTACCGTTTAATCCAGCTTCACGCCGGTCGCTTTGATGACCGGCTCCCACCGCTTCGTGTCTTCGCGGATGAACGCGGCGAGCTCTCCGGGTGAGTTGCCGGACGGGATCAACCCCTGACTCATCAGCCGCTCCCGTACGACGGGATCTTTCAGCGCCTTCAACACTTCAGTATTCATGCGCGCAATGATCTCTTTCGGCGTTTGCGCGGGCGCCATCATCGGATACCAGTTGATCGCGTCGTACCCCGGCAGGCCGGTTTGAGCGATCACCGGAACATCTGGCAGGGGTTCGTAACGTTGCGTGCCGGATACGCCGATCGCCTTCAGCTTGCCCGATTTCACCTGAGGCAGCACCGACGGATCCGAAAATGTCAGATCGGCATGACCGCCCATGATGTCGGCAATCGCCGGTGCAGTGCCTTTATAGGGAATGTGCAGCATCTTGACGCCGGCCATCATGTTGAAGAGCTCGCCCGCGAGGTGCTGACCGGTACCCGCGCCGCCGGAGGCCATGTTGAGCTTGCCTGGATTGGCTTTGGCAAGCGCAATCAACTCCCTCGCATTTTTCACCGGCAGCGAAGGATGCGTTACGACGATGTAAGGCATCGTCACCAGTGTGGTGACCGGCGCAAGGTCGCGTGTTGGAACATACGGCAGCTTGGAGAACACGAGGGTCGCAACCGAGATCGCTCCCGGACCCGCGACAAGAAACGTATAGCCATCCGGCGCTGACTTGGCGACATGATCGGCGCCGATCGTGCCTGCCGCGCCAGCCCGGTTGTCGACCACGACAGGCTGGCCCAGCTGCTCCGCGAGTTTCTGGCCGACTGTGCGCGCGCTTGCATCGACGCCGCCCCCTGCAGGGAATGGAACGACGATGCGCACGGGTCTTGTGGGATAGGTCTGCGCTGAAGCGAGAGTCGCGAGAGTCGATGCCAGGATCAACGCAGCGCACACTGCTGCGGCTTCGATTATCTTCCACGACACAGCCCTCACGTATGTTCCTTTTGCAGAAAAAAGTCGCCTGGCAGCTCCGTGCCGAGTCCCATGCGGCGCGCGTTCTCCAGTATGCGCGCACCTGCTGCTGCGAACTGCATGCCGCAGCCGTTGTTGTTCAGGTGATGCGTGATCTCGTCGGCGCGTTCGCGTCCGGTCGCGCGGTCATTCAGAAGATCACCGAGCTCGACCGTGGCGTCCCAATCGAACTCGCTCGCCTTGCGGTTGATGAGCTGACCGAATGTCGGTTTGCGTTGAGCGCCCATCACGAAGTTCTGCACGAAATCAGCGGAGTCACCGAATGGCTTGAGACTGACTACGACCGAGCGGTTCATATCGAATGTGCTCGGATCGTCTTCGAGCAGCGTGCCAATCCCGAGATGCATTCCGGGACGCAGCCATTCGCGCTTGTAGACCGGCTCGTACGCGCTTGTCGCGGTCAGCACGACATCGGCGCCTTCGAATGCGCGCTCCGGTGAGTCGACCGCAGTGACCTGCACACCGATGCGCTGGGTCATCTCGCGTGCGAACCGCTCGCGGTTTGCGCGCGTCGGGCTGAAAACCTTGATACGCTCGAGCGGCAACACGGCCGCTGTGCATTCGACGGCGGCTTCGGCCTGTGCCCCGCTTCCGAGCACGCCGACGCACTTTGAGTCCGGCCGCGCCATCAGTTTGACACCGAGAGCAGTCGTGCCTCCGACGCGCATTTTCTGAATATGCGAGTCCGGAAGCATTCCGAGCACCTCACCGGTCTCGAGCGAGAGCAGCACGACCATGCTCATGAATTGCCAGCCGGGGGCGAGCGGCAGTTTGACTCGGCGCAGCATGCCTGCGATTTCGGTCTGCGTATCGAAATGCGTCGAGATGCGCACCGCCATCATTCCGCACGCTGGATAACCGCCGGTGATCGTTTTCAGACGATAAACAACGTCTTTCGTCTGTTTCGCTGCTGCAATCGTGGACGGCGCGTAAACGGGATCGGCGTCGAGCGGAAGCGCATCGATGTGCGCTTCAGTGGCGTGCTTCACGTCGTGTGTATAACCATCGAGCGGTACGCACGAATCGACGCGCAGGGAATTCACCGCGCGGCCTGCGCCCAATTCCTGAAACGCCTGCTGCATCGCTTCGACGTACTCTTGCGCGCACATTGCCGCGGCGACTTCTTGATTAGTGAGCAACAGCGGCATGCAAATGTTCTAGAAAAGAGCAGGACATGGAAGCGGAGCATCATATTGGTGCGACAAGCGCGATGTCAATTGATCTGAAGCGGACGCTATAATCGTACAAACCTCCGAGGAAAAAATAATGCAGCGTCATGGGCTGTTGTCGGTTGCGATCTTCATTTGCTCGTTGTTCCACGTATCGATTGCCTGCGCGCAGGCATGGAAGCCTTCGCGCAACGTCGAGATCATTGTGGGCTCTGCGGCCGGCGGTGGCGCCGACGTCACCGGACGTGTCATGCAGAGATTGTTTCGCGACAAGGCGCTCGTCGAAGTGCCAGCGAGCGTGGTGAACAAAACGGGAGGCGGCAGTGCGCTCAGCTATGTGTACATGAATCAACACCCCGCCGATGCGCATTACCTCGCGCTCAGCTTGCAGCCGATGATCACGGCTCCGCTCATGATCCCCGGGCAGATCAGCTATACCGACGTGACGCCGGTCGCTCACCTGCTGAACGAGTACGTCGGCTTTGCAGTCCGGCCCGATTCGCCGCTCAAATCGGGCCGTGATGTGATCGAACGACTGAAGAAAGACCCGGCGTCGCTGAGCATAGGCCTCTCGACGGCACTCGCAGGCTCCAATCATCTTGCAGCTGTGCTCGCATTCAAAGCGGCGGGCGTGGACATCAAGCGCTTGCGCATCGTCGTCGTCAGCGGTGCATCGGAGGCGATCACCGGCGTGATGGGCGGCCACGTGGACGTCGTCGCTTCGAGCGCCGCAGGCATGTTGCCTTTTCTTCAGTCAGGCAAGCTGCGCGGTATTGCGGTGTCGGGTCCGCGCAGGCTTGGCGATGCGTTCGCCGCAGTGCCGACCTGGAAGGAGCAGGGCGTGGATTCCGTGTACGCGAACTGGCGCGGTGTCGTGGGTCCAAAAGCAATGACAGCTGCGCAGCTCGCGTACTGGGACGGCGTGTTCGGCCGGCTATCGCAACTGCCCGAGTGGCGCGAGGAGCTGGTGCGGCTGCTGCAGGACCCGGCCTATCTCAACAGCCGCGACACGCAGCGGTTTCTGGAGGCGCAGCATAACGAGCTGCGAACCGTGCTGCTCGATCTCGGCATTGCGAAATGAGTGACGGTGAAAAGGATTTTACATTCGGGTAGAGCGGTTCGACCGGGCTCAGGACATGCCTATCGACCACGACCCGACTGACGCTCAGATGCAGGCGCTCTGCTGCGATTAATCAGTTGAGCTGAATTCCCGTCGTCCTGACGAGTTTTTCAAGTAATTCGAAATCGGCACGTATACGCGCCGTCAATTCTTCGGGCGTGCTCGGCGCTGCTATCAGACCTTGCGCGAGCAGTTTCTCTTTGACCGCGGGCTGCGCGAGCGCGCGACCGATTTCGGCGTTCAGACGTGCGATCACATTTCTGGGTGTCCCGCTGGGTGCCATCAGCCCATACCAGGTGATCGATACGAAACCGGGCAAA
>JAQGNH010000012.1 GCA_028291945.1 Betaproteobacteria bacterium | reverse complement strand
CAAGCGCGCGCTCGATGGCTGCGGCGTCTCGCGGCTCGTCGGGCTCCGCGATCACTGCCAGGGGATCGCCCGGCTTCAGGATTCGTCCTTCCTCCGCTAGCACCCGCGCCAAGGTGCCCGAGATGGTGGCTTCCACCTCCACGTTTGCCTTGTCGGACTGCACCTCCAGCACCGGCTCACCCACCGTGATGCTCTCGCCCACGGCCTTGAGCCAGACCACCACCTCGGCCTCTCCGGTGCTGGCGCCGAGGTCCGGGAGTCGGAGGATGTTCACAAGAATCCACTTTGATGACTGCTGGGTCCCCGCTTTCGCGGGGACGAGCGAAAACTATCCCCCAACCGCCTAGCCAACTCCAGCCACGGCTCGTCGATTGCCGGCGCGTGGAACAAGAGATAGCAACCAAGTGCGTCGGCCGGGCTGATGCAAACCAAACCATCGTCAGCAAACAGCGGCGTCACCGCGTTCGCAGACAGCGCCTTGCGCGTGAGCGCAATGTCGTTTGTGCGCAATGCCTGCCCGGCGATGTAAGGCAGCGCCGGCGCCGCGAATGCGGGCAGCATCGCTTGGGCCTCGCGCGGATCGACGAAGAGCAGCCCCCCGCGATCGAGCGCGACAACGCTGGAGGTGTCGCCATGCTGCGGCTCACGCGCCACGTATTTGCCATAGCGTTCGGCCGCCGCACGCCGGTCTTCGACGCACAGCAGAGTGTCGCTCAAGCCATCGGCGCTGTTCGAATGCATGGTGAGCTCGTCGCGCCAGACGTGCTCGGGATTGTGCGTCTTGGTGAACTGCACGCGCCCTTCCGCCATGACGCCCGGCTCTGGCCGCAGCACTGACCATGTGAGCTCCGGCGCGCCCTGCAGGGTCTTGTCGCGCCTTCGCAGCGTGACCACCGGCTGCATGCGGAAGCCGGCCTGCGTCAGCCGCTCGCGTTGGGCCGGAATATCGTCGTGCGACAGGGCGACCAGGTGGATGCCGGGATAGCGCGCGAGCGCCGTCTGGAGCTGATCCGCGAGCGGCGTGTCATGCGTCGCGGCCAAGATTTCCAGGTAGCCGCGCGGCAGCCGCGCCAGCCGGTTCGAGGTGCCGGACGGCGTCAGCTGCCCCTGCGCATTGGCATTGGTCTGCACGTTGATCTGCGAGACCTGGAAGCCAAGCCGCTCGAACTGGCTTCCGGCCGCTCTGAGGTCACGCACGAAGAAGCCGACGTGGTCGAGAAAGACCTCGTCGCCTTGCGGCAGCTGCCGGTCGATCCAACCCTCAGTCACCGAACACCACGCCGTAATAGGAAATTTGAACCCCTGCGCGACTGTAAGCCCAGCTAGAAAAAGACGAAAGCCCGGACCACGACGTTCCTGCGATTGCGGGCGTCGGCGGGCGCGGTCGGGTCGATACACGCGGTATGGAAAGACCAGCGCGAGACGGAGCCGTCGGTCACGGAGTCATAGCATTTCAGCATCGAGACCTCGTTCACCTTCTGCTGGGGAAACGGGAATAGGAAAGTTGAACCACCATTTTTCCCATCTACGACTCTAAGGCCGGCCCGACAGGCGGTCAATCGCGCGGTGTTGGGTGAAAACTCCTCACTCGCGATGAGTTTTCGAACTCTTCATTGGCCCGCATCGCTTATGCCGACGCAGTTTGACCGCATTGCACGAGCGCGGGCGGGCGGGATCGTCAGGCCCGTTGCAGTGGTCGCGTTGAGGAAAGGCCATGAGGCTGTATCGCCCCCGACCGCCGCCCACCACAGCAACTATTTGTCTGCAGCAACCCGTTTGACCGGAAAGAGCTCGTGCTTCGTCAGGAATTCGATCATGTATTGATCGAAGAGCCACGGTTGCTCGAGCTGGCAGGCGTGTCCGGCCCCGTGCAGGGTCTTCATCTCGCAGCCGGGGACGAGCTTCTGGAGCTTGAAGGCGCCTGGATGGGCGCCGTCTTCGCTGCCCGAAAGGATGATCATCGGGCAATCGATCGTTTGAAAGAATTCTTCGGCGGGCCGAGACGCGGCAAGTTGCGTGAGGATGGTCGGCAGGTCGGCGAAGGCATCCCGTTCGGTGAAGAGCCTGGCGAAATATGAAGCCATCGGCGTAGCGCCAAACCCGGCACTGAAATCCTTGAAGGTGAAATCCCAGCGATAGCTGAGACCGTTGTCCTTGTAGAACTGGATATGCGGCGACACCTCATCGGGCCCGCGATAACCGGTCCCGCAGACGATCATCGCCTTGGTCTGCTCGGGCCTGAGCTTGTACATGTGCGGCACGAGGGAAGAGCCGACGGAGCAGCCGACAAGCACCGCAGGCTCGCCCGGACAGGTCTCGTCCAGCGTCTCCCACAGCGCCTGCGCCATGTCGAAGCGCGACATTTCTGCAGTACCGGCGGGAGAGCGCCCGTAGCCCGGAATGTCGATCGCCACGCAGCGGAACCATGTCGAGAACCTCGCCATCTGGTAGATCCAGCAGGACTGGTCCATCGGATTGGGATGAACGAAGGCCATCACCGGGCCCGTACGGCCCATGCGTTCGTAATAGAGAGGTCCATTGATATTCGGCACGATATTTTCCTTTGTTGAATGGTGCGAAGGGCCTATCCCTGCTGGCGCATCAGCCCGAGTTTCTCAAGCCCGTCGCCAGCCCGTTGATCGAGATGTGGATGCCGTTCTTCAACCGCTGATCGGTGTCGCCGGCGCGGTGGCGCCGCAGCATCTCGAGCTGGAGGTAGTTGAGCGGGTCGAGATAGGGAACGCGGTTCCGGATCGAGCGCGCGAGCGGCGGGTTCGAAACGAGGAACGCATCGGCGCCGGTGATCGTGAAGAGCGCGCGCGACGTGCGCTCGAATTCGTCCTCGAGGCGCTTGAAGATCGCATCGCCGAGCTGCGCGTCGGGCAGGAGCTCCTTGTAGCGCGCCGCGACCGAGAAGTCCGCCTTGGCGAGCAGCATGTCGAGGTTGGAGAGCATCGTGCGTAAGAAGGGCCACTCACGCCACATGCGTCCCAGCAGCGCCTCGCCTTCCGCGCCGCGGCGCTCCACGAAAGCCGATACGGCCGAGCCGAAGCCGTACCAGCCAGGCAGCATCACCCGGCACTGGGCCCACGAGAACACCCACGGGATCGCGCGCAGGTCTTCGATGCGGGTCGAGGTCTTGCGCGATGCCGGGCGCGATCCGATGTTGAGCTCGCTGATCTCGTTGAGC
>JAQGNH010000579.1 GCA_028291945.1 Betaproteobacteria bacterium | reverse complement strand
CATCGAGCACCGCCTCGATGATCTTGTTGTAGCCCGTGCAGCGGCACAGGTTGCCCGCCAGCCAGTAGCGGACTTCTGTCTCGGTCGGATCGGGATTGCGCTCGAGCAGCGACTTCGCCGCGACGAGCACCCCGGGTGTGCAGATGCCGCATTGAAGCGCGGCGTGCTCGAGGAACTTGCGCTGGAGCGGGTGCAGCTTCTCGCCTTCGGCCATGCCTTCGATCGTCGTGATCGCCTTGCCCTGCGCCTCGACGCCGAGGAAGAGACACGAGCACATGAGGCGACCGTCGACGGTGACGCTGCAGGCTCCGCAGTCTCCCGTAGCGCAGCCTTCCTTTGTTCCGGTCAGGTGCAATTCGTCGCGCAGGATCTGCAGCAGCGTCTGGCGCGTCTCGCAAAGAAACTCGACGGCATTGCCGTTGAGCGTGGTCGTTACATGAACCTTGCCCATCAGTTCGTCCTCCGCGCGCGATCGAGCGCAATTTGAGCGGCGCGCCGCGCCATCACACCGGCAACCTTGATCCGGTATTCCTTGGTTCCGCGCTTGTCGTCGATCGGACGGCAGGCCGCGCTCACAGCAGCCGCCATGCGCTTCAGCGCGTCCTCATCGACTTTGCTGCCGATCAGCGCGGCAGCCGCTTCCTGAACCAGCAGCGCGCGCTCGGCCACCGCGCCGATGCTCACGCGCGCGTCCGTGCACACACCGGCCGCGTCGAGCGTGAGGTTGATTCCTGCACCGACGACGGCGATGTCCATCTCGGTACGCGGGATGAAGCGCAGATAGGCGTCTCCCGACCGCGGCGCACGTTTCGGCAGCAGGAACGACGCAACGATCTCTCCCTTGCCGAGGGAGGTCTTTCCCGGCCCGGTGACGATGTCTTCGACACGCGCCTCGCGCCGGCCCTCGGGGCCGACGATGCTCGCGACTGCGCCCGCGGCGATCATTGCAGGAACGCTGTCCGCCGCGGGCGAAGCGTTGCACAAATTGCCCCCGACGGTTGCGCGTCCCTTGATCTGGGTCGAGCCGATCAGGCCCGCCGCTTCGGTGACGCCGGGCCACGCTTTCGAGAAGGCCTCGTGCTCCATCAACGCCATGCTGGAAACGGCGGCCCCGAAACGGTACGCACCGTTTTCGGCGACGATCGCCGTCATCTCGGGAATGGCTTTGACATCGACCAGCAGCTCCGGCTCGACGCGGCCGCTCCGCATCTGAATCAGCAGGTCGGTGCCGCCGGCAAGGATTCTCGCCGTTCCTTTCGCGCCTGCCAGCAGCGCTACCGCGGCCTCCAATGTGCCGGCGGCTTCATAACGCATGTCGCCCATTTTTGCTCCCCCTTGTGACCGCTGGAATGCCCTCAAGATACCGCGCCGATCCTTATCGCGCCATCTTCGCGCAATAGACGTTCAATCGACCTTCAATTCGATGCGCGACATCGATCCCTTTGCCGAATTCTTCGCCGCAGGTCTCGTTCGAGCTGCTCAACTTCATGGAGCTCATCGGCGAGAGCATGGGCATCCACATTCCCGATCTCTACAAGCGCCTGCGCTTCCTCGGCGGCGTCGACGCGATCATCGCGGACACCGCGGATCTCATCGCGCAGCATGGGCTCGACGTCGCTGACGTCCGCGAGGCGCTGCTTACGACATGTTCGGCGGGCTCGCGAAATCTTCCGCCGGCTCGACTCCGGCTTGATGCCGATCACGGCGTTCTCTTCCTCCCCATGAGCCACGCCGGGATCAAAGACAGCAGAAACACCAGCGTGACGATCATGAAGCAGTCGCGAAATGCCAGGGTATATGCCTGCGCGTATACCATGCGCCCCAGAAAATCGAGCGCGCCCGAGGACTGCAGGTTGGGCGGCGCTCCGGCCTGGGCCAGCAGCCGCGCCACCGCGTTCAGCAGTTCGGTAGTGGCGCCATTGCCCGCGCTTTGCATACTGGTCAGCCGATCACTGTAGAAGAAGGTGTCGCGATCGAGCGAGACCGAAAGCAGGTTGACGCCGAACGCACCGCCGAGCTGACGAAAGAAATTGATCATGCCCGCGCCCTGCCTGAGCTGCGCTGCCTGGAGCGAGCGCATCGCGGTGGCGTTCAGCGTCGGGTTGATGAGCGCCTGCCCGAGGCGACTTACCACAACGCTCACGAGTATCCACCAGAATGCCGTATTCACGTCGACGTTACGCAGCCAGTACGTCGACACAGCAAAGGACGACAGGCCCGTGATGAGCAGCGCTCGCGGCGGCAGCCGGTCGCACAGGTATCCGCCAACCGGCATGAACAAACCCAGGAGCAGAGCGCCCGGCATGAGCAGCAGTCCGGAATCGAGCGGCGTCAATCCCTGGATCGACTGCACGAACAACGGTATGAGAAAGGTCGTGCCGAACTGCCCGATTCCGAAAACAACTGCCACGCAAGCCGCCGCGGCAAACGGGCCAACCGCCAGCACGCGAATATTGACCAGCGGGTGCGGCACGCTCAGCTCCCAGGCAAGAAATGCGATTCCCGCGACGGTGGCGAGCGCCAGCATTCCCACAATGAAATCGGAGCTCCAACCTTCGCGCTGCCCGTTGGACAGCCCGGTCAGCAGTGACGACATCGTTATGCACAGCAACGCAAAACCCACCCAGTCGAACTGCGTGCGCCTGGCCGTTTCCTCGCGTTGCGGCATGAGCAGGCTTCCGAACAGCATCCCGACGACGCTGAAGGGCAGGCCCATATAGAAGACCCAACGCCAGTTGAAGTGTTCGATCAGGATGCCGCCGATGGTCGGCCCAACGGCTGGCCCGAGGATTACGTTGATGCTGAAGAATCCCATCGCCATCCCGCGCTGATGCGGTGGGAACACGCTGAACAAGGTGAACATCGTCAGCGATTGCAGCACTCCGCCCATCAAGCCCTGGACGACGCGTGCGAAAGTGAGCACCACTTCGTCCGGGGCCAGCGCGGCCACCAGCAGCGAAACGACAAAGATGCAGAGCCCGCCCACGAAGGTCTTGCGCTGCCCGAAGCTGTCGATGAGCCACGCGCTCAGCAACTGTCCGACCGTTTGGCCGGCGAGATTTCCCGTGGCTATCCACTGCGCGCGATCCTGGCCGATGCCGAAGGCCCCCATGATATCGGGCAGCGCGACGTTGACCGTGGTCGTAGTTACGAC
>JAQGNH010000559.1 GCA_028291945.1 Betaproteobacteria bacterium | reverse complement strand
TACTGTCCCTTCTCGAAACACGCGTGGTGGGGGTGCTCATCGAAAAGGAGCGTACCGTCCCCGACAGTTATCCGTTGACGCTGAATGCGCTGATTTCGGGATCCAATCAGAAGACCAGTCGAGATCCGATCATCTGCGCTACCGAAACGGAGGTTCAGGCCGCGATCGACAGTCTCAAATCGATGAACCTCGTCATCGAGTCGAGTGGCGGCCGCGTCTCGCGTTACACCCACAATTTCGAGCGGGTGCTGCATGTCCCGCGTCAGGCGAGCGCCCTCCTCGCGGTCTTGATGCTGCGGGGGCCGCAAACCGCGGGGGAGCTACGCATCAATTGCGAGCGCCTGCACGGTTTCACGGACATTTCCTCAGTCGAAGCGTTTCTCCGCGAGCTTGCTGAACGGCCGGCCGGTGCGCTGGTGGTGGAGCTGCCGCGGCAACCGGGTTCGCGCGAGAATCGCTGGGCTCATCTGCTCTCGGGCGCGCCGGCTGTGCAGGAGTCCGCCCCGAATGTTCCAGTGTCCGATGCTGCCGGTGGACTCGCAATTGGCGAGCTTGCGGCCGTGAAGGCCAATGTCGCGCGCTTGGAAGCGGAGGTCGACGAACTTAAGGCTCTCGTCGCGAAGTTGTGTTCCGAGCTTGGCATACGCGGGTGATCTGCGTCCCCACGTTGGTATTTCGCCAGACCGGCACGTTGACCGGTGCAAGCTTTGGGCGGAGCATGGGGTTTTGAATTCGCAATAAGGAGTGGACATGAAGTACTTTCGTGCATGCCTCGCCATCGCTGGGCTGGCTTACTTTTCAGCGAGTGGTGCCACAGGTCTCGCGACGTGTGATTCGGGAGCTCGCGACACGTGGCAGCCGCAGGAGAAGCTCGAGAAAATGCTGGTCGAGCGCGGTTGGAAAATCCGTCGAATCAAGGAAGACGGCGGGTGCTTCGAGGTTTATGCGTTGGACGAGAAGGGGGAACGTGTGGAAGCCTACTTCCATCCGAAGACGCTCGCGGTCGTGCCGACGAGTCGCTACCCCCACTGAGTTGTGAGGCCCAAACGCGCGCGCGCAGTGATCGACGTCTGGGATCCATTCCTGCGCATCGCCCATTGGACGCTCGCCATCACCGTTTTCGGCGCCTGGCTGACGCGGCATTCGGCTGGCCGCTTGCACGAGTGGCTCGGCTATACCGCGCTGGTTATACTCATCGGGCGAGTGTTGTGGGGCGGCATTGGACCGCATCACGCACGCTTCAGCACATTTGTCCTCTCTGCTGCGGAAACGATGGGGTATGCGCGGCAGGTACTCGCACGCGAGGAGCCGCGCCACGTCGGTCACAACCCGTTGGGGGCCTGGATGATCGTCGCTCTCATAATTGCGATTCTTCTCGTTATCGCTACCGGGTGGCTTTATACGACCGAGACGTACTGGGGCGTCGAGTGGGTTGCTCGATTGCACGATGGGCTTTCCAATTTTCTTTTTCTGCTTGTCGCGTTGCACATCGCAGGGGTCGCATATTCATCTCTTCGCCACCGAGAGAATCTGGTCGGGGCGATGGTGCATGGACGCAAACGAACGCCAGCCGAAGGTGACCACGGCCAGAGCGTCTGAGATATGAAAGGAACCAACATGTACGAAAAGCTTGTTCTCTATATCGACGGTAACTTTATCGAAACGGAAGGTCGCAAAACCGAGCCTGTGTTCAACCCGGCGAGCGGAGAAATCATTGGCCAGCTACCGCACGCCACCCGCGAAGATCTCGATCGCGCGCTCGCCGCCGCACAGCGCGCCTTCGAGACCTGGAAAAAAACGTCTCCGGTGGAACGCTCCACCATTTTGCGCCGGGTCGCTGAGCTCGCGCGTGAACGTGCCGAAGCGATCGGCCGCAACATTACCCTCGATCAGGGAAAGCCATTGGCCGAGTCGGTGGGTGAAGTCAACGTTTGCGCCGAACACGCGGAGTGGCACGCTGAAGAATGCCGCCGCATTTACGGCCGCGTCATTCCTCCGCGCCGCCCCGATGTACGCCAATTCGTGCTGCGCGAACCGGTGGGCGTCTGCGCGGCGTTCACGCCGTGGAATTTCCCCTTCAACCAGGCGATACGCAAGATGGTGGCGGCGCTGGGCAGCGGCTGCACGCTGATTCTCAAGGGACCGGAGACGGCGCCGAGCGCGGTCGTGGCGCTTGCTCGACTCTTTCACGACGCGGGTTTGCCGGCGGGCTGCCTCAACATCGTGTGGGGCGTGCCACACGAGATCTCCGAGTATCTGATCAAGTCACCCATCGTGCGCAAAGTGTCGTTCACGGGCTCCATTGCGGTCGGCAAGCAGCTCGCTTCCATGGCTGGCGCTCACATGAAGCGGGGCACGTGGGAGCTGGGAGGACACTCACCGGTACTGGTGTTCGACGATGCCAACGTCGATCAGGCTGCGACCATGCTTGCGAAGCTCAAGATTCGCAACGCCGGTCAGGTGTGCGTCTCGCCTTCGCGCTTCTACGTGCAGAGCAAGATCTACGATCGCTTTGCGGAGCGCTTTACGAAAACGATCGGTTCGATCAGCGTCGGTGATGGGCTGGAGAAGGCCACTCAGATGGGCCCGCTCGCGCATGCGCGCCGCGTCGATGTGATGGAAGCCTTCATGGAGGATGCGCGGGCGCACGGCGGTGAGGTGGTCATCGGCGGCACGCGTTTGAAGAGCTCGGGCTTCTTCTTTCCGCCGACTGTGGTCACCGGCTTGCCCGATAACGCGAAGCTGATGACGGATGAGCCGTTTGGGCCCATCGCGCCGCTAGTGCCTTTCACCGATCCGGAAGATGCGATTCGCCGCGCTAACAGCCTGCCCTATGGGTTGTCGTCCTATGTTTTTACCGAGTCACTCAAGACGGCGACCTATGCGGCCAATGCGCTCGAAGCCGGCATGGTCAACATCAACCATTTCGGGAGCGCCCTCTCCGAAACGCCGTTCGGCGGCGTCAAAGACAGCGGCATCGGCAGCGAAGGCGGGACCGAGACTTTCGACGGATATCTCGTAACCAAGTTTGTAACGCACGTCTAGCGTGTCGCAATCCAGCGTCCAGATGCCGGTCTGTTGGTCATCCTGGACTCGATCCAGGATCCATGTTGACGTTGAAAATTGATTCGGTATCGCGCCCTTGCCGGCTTGTCCAGAATGACAATCAGGGTGTGCCACGCATGCGTGGCACACGACGCTAGCGTCGGGAGATCGTCAATTACGATCGTTCTACCGATCTAATGCATCTGGCCCCAAATGGGGCGCGCGTCAATTCGCCAACCTGATGTTCCCGGCCTTGACGACCTTCGTCCACTTGGCGATATCGCGTTTCAGCACGCGCTCGAAATAGACGCTCCGGCATCTCCAGGCCGTCGGCATCGAAGCGTTCTTTCATTTCGCGCGACTGCAACGCTTCCGACATGATTGTCTGCCAGCGTGCCACGACGGGTTTCGGCAATCCCCTCGGCCCCATAAGCCCGTACCAGGTAATCGAGTCGTAACCGGGAACGCCCGACTCGGCAATCGTGGGGATGCTCGGCAAAGCACGACTGCGTTTTTCCGTCGTCACCGCTATCGCGCGCAATTTTCCGCTGCTCATGTGAGGCATGACGACCGGGCCGCTGCCGTAGATCATATTAATGTGACCGGCGAGCAGATCCGTTAAAGCCGGTCCCGAGCTCTTGTACGGGACATGAACCATTTTTGTGCCCGCCAGCAAATCGAAAAGCTCACCCGAGAGGTGAGCGGTGCCGCTCCCGACGAGCCGTACGTGAGCTTTCCAGGATTCGCCTTGGCGTGAGCAATCAGTTCGTTTGTGGTTCTGGCCGGAACGGTGGGATGCAGCGTCAGCACATAACCTGTTTCGCCGATCAGGCTGATGAGCGTGAGGTCGTTGACTGGGTCGAACGGCAGGCGAAACGCGGCAGCGCTGATGGGCAGGCTCGCAGTAACAGTACCTAATGTGTAGCCGTCGGGCGTTGCGCGCACTGCCAGCTCGGTCCCGATCAATCCCCCTGCGCCTCCGCGGTTATGGACGATCACGGATTGCCGGGTGAGCTCGTTCGCCTTCTGCGCCATGACGCGCGCGACGATGTCCGTTCCCCCGCCCGGCGCAAAAGGCACGATCAGCCGAACGGGCTTCGAGGGATATTGCGCTAATGCCGGAGCACCGCCCCATGCGGCGAAAAAGCGATATGACGGACGCCTTTTGGGCATAACGGTTGCTGCAGAGCAGTCGATTCATCACGAAGAGGAGCATGACAATGTCAATTACGACGATTCTATTAGTTCTTTTGGTCTTGATTTTGGTCGGTGTCCTGCCTTCCTGGCCGCACAGCCGGAGTTGGGGTTACGGTCCAAGCGGTGGCTTAGGCGTAGTGGTGGTGGTCTTGCTCGTGCTGGTGCTGATGGGCGT
>JAQGNH010000537.1 GCA_028291945.1 Betaproteobacteria bacterium | reverse complement strand
AGCGAGAACTCATAGAACAATTCAGCCTGTTCGGCTTGCCGATGTCCCATCATGATTCAGTCCTCTCGTAACGACTGAATCAGCGAACCTCATGCGTCGCAACCGGAGACTTTTTCAACAAAATCGGCCAAGAGGGAACATGCGGTTTCAAAATCGCATGCACCGCGTCCAACTGAATGTCATCTGGTCTTTGACAACGGCTTTACGACAGCACGAGTTGTCTTGATGAAAAGTTCCGCCAGCGGACTGAGCGTCCGGTTTCGCAAAGTGACTATCACGATTTTTCTGCGCAGATCGGGCAATTCGACCGGCAACGCCTTGAGCAAGGGATACTTACTGTGAGGTGTGAGTGCGTAGCCGGGAAGCATCGTGAGATAGCGTCCGGTAGTCAGAAGCCTGGTGCGCAGATTCAAGGACACGGTCAGCACCGACGTCCGTGGCGGCTCAAGCCCGCTCGCTCGAAACGCCTCCCAGGCGAGCGCACCAGAAGGGCCATCCGGCGGCATCAGCGTCCAGGGCTCATTCACCAGTTCGGCCAGCGCTATTTTTCGCCTGCGGGTCCAGGGGTTTTGAAACCCCGCCGCCACGACCAGGGAGTCATCGAACAGACTCTCCATCGCAAATTCCTCGGACAGCATCCCGGTTATCCCCGCCATCGCAAGCTCGATATTTCGCTCCATCAGTTCGCGGTACAGCGCAGCCGCCCCTCCAGTAATCACGTGGAACACTAGGCGTGGGTGTCGCCGCGTCAGCCGATCCATGACCGCGAGCCCAGGCCCGGCCGCCACCGCCTCGGTGCATCCGATGCGGAGTTCTCCAGCCGACGGGTCAGCGAGGAATTCGATGTCCTTGACGCCTTGTCGCAGTTCATCGAAGACGGCAATGCCGCGCTTGACGATCGCGAGGCCATATTGCGTGGGCTCGACGCCGCGGCGGCTGCGATCGAGCAGGCGAACCCCCAGCGCATGCTCAAGGTCTCCGATCGATCGCGACACCGCGGGCTGCGAGGTGCCAAGCTTTTCCGCCGCCTTGTGCATGCTACCCGCCTGCACTACCGACAGCAGGACACGCACATCGTGCAGCTTGAGGCGGCGCTCGACGCGATCGATCGTGTTCATGGGAGGCTCCTATGATATCTGGATTGATATTATATGATGATATAATAGGATTATTTGATTATCTCTGGGCCCGTTATCGTTCGAATACAGTCGCCATGCCAAGCCGCAGCGCGCGGAAGCAGCCGACAAACGAGGGGCATCATGCGCACGATAACGCACGTTGCATTGGCAATTGCGTCCATTCAGCTCGGCACAATGGCTCTCCACACGCAGCCAGCGCTCGCACAGTCATGGCCACAACGAACGGTTCGTCTGATCACACCAAACACAGTAGGCAACGGCGGCGATCTGACGGCACGGCTGTTCGCTGAGCGCCTGGCCGAACGTTGGGGCCGGCCCGTGATCGTGGAAAACCGGCCGGGGGCAGATGGGATTCTCGCCGTCACGGGGTTCCTTGGAGCTCGCGACGATCACACGCTTCTGTTCTCGTTTGCCGGCGTGATCAGCATCAACCCCGTCATCTACGAAAAGCTGCCCTACGACCCGGTGCGCGATCTGGTCCCGATCGTCTCGGCTTCCGAGAGCATCTCCGGCGTCGCGGTGTCTTCGGCGTTGAACGTCCATTCGGTCGACGACTTTGTGAAACTCGCGCGTTCCCAGCCGAACAAACTCAACTGGGCCGCCACAGCGGGGTTGCCCACCTATGTTTTCATGGCGCTGCAGCAAAGCGCCGGCATTCAACTGGTCCGCACCTTTTATCGCGATTTTGCCCCCGCGCTGTCCGACCTCAGCGAAGGCCGCATTCAAGCGGCGGTGGCAGGGCTTGGGGTCCTGCTTCCGGTCGCACAGACAGGCAAGATCAAACTGCTGATGGTGACCAATCGCGAGCGGTCACCCCTAGCGCTGGAAGTCCCAACGACGCAAGAAGCGGGGTATCCCGAGCTTCGGTTCGACGCCGTGGTCGGTTTCTACGGATGGCGAGATATCCCGGCCGATCTCAAAGACCGGATCGCCGCAGACGTCCGCGCCGTCGCGGTCGATCCCTCAGTCGCCGCCCGGCTCGCCGCGTTGGGATCGATCCTGCGGGTAGGAACGTCGGCCGAGTTTGTTGCAACGATAGAGGAGCAGCGTGCCAAGATTGCGGCGCTTGCACGCGCGACTGGAACCATGCCCACGCGCTGACACGATTACGATCAAGGACGGCTATGAAACCCAATGTTGCAACACCCGACTGCATCATGCAGCTCGGTCACGCCTTCCAAGGATCGAAAACGCTATTGAGCGCAGTCGAGCTTGGTGTTTTCACAGCTCTGGCCCACGGGCCGCTCGAACTGGACACGCTCAGGGACCAACTCGGCATCAATGAACGCGGCGTCCGCGACTTTCTGGATGCGCTCGTCGCCCTGGGCATGCTCACCCGCCATGAGGATGGGCGATATTCCAACACCATCGAGACCGATCTATACCTCGATCGCAACAAGCCAACGTATGTTGGAGGCTTGCTGGAAGGATTCAACACTCGGCACTACGGCAACTGGGGCTCGCTCACCACCGCGCTGCGAACAGGAAAGCCACAAAGCGGGACGCGAGGAACCGGCAACTACCCCGCCCTCTACGCCGATCAATCGAGGCTCGAAAACTTCGTGAGCGGAATGACCGCGCGAACTCGACCGGTTGCCAACGCGCTCGCGGTAAAATTTCCCTGGGCCAACCACCGGACCTTCATCGACATTGGTACAGCAGAGGGTTGCCTGCCTGTCGAGATCGCACAGACTCATCCCCACGTCACCGGCGGCGGCTTCGATCTGCCGGAAGCGAGGCTGCACTTCGAGAGCCATGTGCAAAAACACGGGCTCTCGAACCGCCTGCGCTTTTGCTCGGGAGATTTTTTCGCGGATGCGCTGCCTTCTGCCGACGTGCTGGTCATGGGTCGCGTGCTCCACAATTGGGACCTCGCGACCAAGAAAATGCTTTTGCAGAAGGCCTTTGTGGCCCTGCCACCGGGCGGCGTACTTATCGTTTACGAGCGGCTGATCGACGACGAACGGCGGGTCAACGCCGCTGGCCTGCTCTCAAGTCTGAACATGCTCGTCAATACAGCAGGCGGCTTTGACTCCACCGGCGTCGATTACATCGGTTGGATGAGGGATACCGGGTTCCGCGATATGCGCATCGAGCCGCTCACAGCCGAGCAGTCCATGGTGGTGGGTGTAAGGTAACTAGGTCCGCCATGGGTCAAACCCGGAAATGCTCACCGCGAGCAGAGTGAGTCCGCTTTACCCCAAAAACCGGAAATTCGCGATCGTCTCAGGGAACTTCTGGGTCGGGCCACATCCGGACATGCCGACTAGCAGTTAGGATCGCAGGTGTCGAGGCCAGGCACGCGTCATTTGACGCCAACGACCATCGATTGGTCGGCCGTCAGCGGTTCGATGCGAATGTCCCTGAAGCCAGCCTCGCGCATCCAAACGATGCAGTCCGCACCGGTGAAGTCGAAACCACCTGTGCTCATGAGAAGCATATTCAGGCTTGAGAGAAGCCCGGCCGCATTGACCCGCCGCTCGTCGTCGATCAACCGCTCGTACACGATTAGGGCTCCGGCCGGTGGCAGCGAATTGTACGACTTGTTTAACAGCATCTTCTTCGTCGCCAGGTCCCAATTGTGCAGCACGCGCCCCAGGACCAACACGTCGGCGACCGGAAGCGGATCGCTGAAGAAGTCCCCAGGATAAAACTGGAACCGGTTCGAGAGAGCGTGCTTTTGCACATAGCTGTCGAACTGAGAAGCCAAAGCTGGAAGATCGAATCCGCCACCGGTGACGTGAGGATGGACCTGCGCAATTTGAACGGGGAGGCAGCCTTCCGCAGTACCGATATCAACGAGGGTGCGGTAGTCCGCCCAAGGAAATCTGGTCGCAAGCGCTTTCGCCACCGGCCGCGTTCTCGCGGTCATTCCGCTCACAAACATCTCCCGCGATGTTCTGTCGGCGTAGAGGCGAGCGAAATTGCCTGCCACGCTCTTGTCACTTTGTGGCTTCCCCGTCCGCAGGGCGGTGGTGAGCGAGGCCCACACGCCATATTGCTCGGCATTGAAACTCTCTAATAAGCCTCCGACATAGGTCGGTTTAGTACGGTCGAGGTAAACGTCCGCCTCGGGAGAATTGGCAAATCGCCCGTCCGTGTGGCGCACGAGCATGCCGAGTGCTACGAGCGCATCCAGAAAATCGCGGGCGCCGCGCTTGTTAAGCCCGACCCGTTCTCTGAGGGCCTCTATGTCGAGAGGTCCATCGGCCAGCGTCGTAAAGATGCCGAGCTCGACCGCGCTGAGCAGTGCCTTGGAGCCGCGGAATGCATGGCCGAGCTCCATGATGCGGTCGGGCGAGGTAACATCGAAAGCCATTGTTGCGTCGCTTCACTCGGCCTTGAAACCTGCTGCCCCCAGGAGCGGCGGCCATTTTCTCTGCTCCGCGGCAAGAAAGACGGCAAACTCCTGGAGCGTCGTTACCTGCGCCTCGAAACCGAGCCGTGCCAAAGCTGCCTTCATCTCCGGTGATTTCAGGATGCTGTTAATTTCGGTGTTGAGTTTGCTGATGACAGCAGTTGGAGTGCCGGCAGGGGCCAGAAATCCTAGCCAGGTATCCGGGTTGTACCCGACCTGCGGAAGGCCGCTTTCGATCATCGTGGGCACGTCCGGCAAGTCCGGACTCCGCGCGGGTCCGGTGAAGGCCAGCGGGCGCGCCTTACCCTCTTGAATAAGAGGAAGAAGACTCGCCACCGGCGCCATGTTGATATGAACGCGGCCCCCCAGCAGGTCGGCTCTTGCCTGTTCGCCGCCGCGATACGGGATAAAGGCGATATCGGTCCCAGTTGCTCGCTTGAAGGATTCGCCCAATATTTGAGGTGTGGTTCCGAGACCAAAACCAAAGTTCAACTTACCCGGATTGGCCTTTGCGTATGCGATGAGTTCGTCGATGGTCTTGGCCGGAACGCTCGGCGCAACCACCATCACATGCGACCACGTCACGGCGGTGGCTACCGGTGCGAGGCTCTTAATCGGGTCGAAGTCCAGATTTGGATACAGCACCGGAAAAGCGAAGAGGTTCGAGCCGTTGAACAACAGCGTGTAGCCGTCCGGGGCGGCAGTCGCGACGGCCATAGTCCCGATCGTGGTGCCCGCCCCCGGTCGATTTTCAATGATGACGCTCTGGCCGATGCGGCTCTGCAGGTGCTGCACGACTACCCGGGCGGCAGCATCCGGCGGCCCACCCGATGCAAACGGCAAGATGATCTTGATGACCTTGCTGGGATAGGCGGTCTGGGCAGCCGATTGGCCAAAAGTGACGAGGGTCACTCCGACTGCCGCGATCGCCGATAAGACGGTCGCGCCCAGTGGGCTGCGGGAACGCTGCCATGTTGCTGTCGAAATGGTCATTGGAGTCTCCTGCAAGCACCGCGTCATGCAATGAGGATAGTATGGGATGATATAAACATGTAATGCTATGTTTGGATAAGGCTATGACCTTTTCATTATAGGGCGCCCCGGCATGCATTGGGATCACCGCGTCGGACGCAGGCTCAAGCTCCGAGACCTGCATATCCTGCTCGCCGTGACGCAGGCGGGCAGCATGGCGAAAGCGGCAAAAGGACTTGCGATTTCTCAGCCGGCCGTATCGAGGGCGATTGCCGACATGGAGCATACGCTTGGCGTGCCGCTCTTCGACCGCAGCTCGCAGGGAATCGAGCCAACCCAGTACGGCCGCGCGCTGCTCAAACGCGGCATTGCCGTTTTTGACGAGCTAAAACAGGGCGTGCAGGACATCGAACATCTCACCGATCCCACGGCAGGAGAATTGCGGATTGCCAGCGCCTCAGGACTGTCAGAGGGGGTCGTTCTCGCCGTCATCAATCGGCTGTTCCGAAAATATCCGCGTGTTGTCTTTCATGTCGTGCCGTGTGGCCCGCCGGCGATGTATGACGAATTGCGCGAGCGTCGCGTTGAGTTTGGGTTCGCACGGAAGCCCGAGCCTGCTCCCGAAGAGGACATGGCCGCGGAATCGCTTTTCGAAGATTCGCTGGCCGTGGTGGTAGGCATGCGGAATCCATGGCTTCGCCGCCGCAAGATCGATCTTGCCGAGCTGGTGAACGAGCCCTGGACATGGCCGGCGCCTGGAACCGGGTTAGATTTGCTCGTTGTCGACGCCTTTCGTGCAAGCGGGCTCGAACCACCGCGAGCGACGGTCTACGCCGACGCCATCAATATGCGGACCAGGTTGGCTGCGACCGGACGCTTTCTCGCGGTCGTCCCCGCCTCCATGATGAAATTTTCTACCTCGCATACGTCAATCAAGATGTTGCCCGTCGAGCTTCCCACGACACGCAGGCAGATCGGAATCATCACCCTCCGGAACCGAACGCTGAGCCCGCTGGCAAGGATATTCATTGAATGTGCTCGCGAAGTCGCCAAGCCGCTGACCAAGCGATTTTAGACCATTTTCTGTCGGCGGAAATTGCACTCATCTGGGAGCTGGCACCCGCGGTTAAACGCCTGAGATGTCGCAGATGGGTCAAAGCCGGAAATGCTCACAGCGAGGATATTAAGTCCGCTTTGCATCCGAATGCGGACATCGGCCGGCGTGGATGGCGCGTCCGCTCAGGGCCAACAGGCGACATAGACGGGAATGTTCGGTTCCTTAGTTCCCCGGGCGTCAATTCAAAAATGTCACCAGTCTCTGGTTCGCGTTTACCGTCTCCTGATCGAAACCAGCTAGGCGCTTGTAGCGGGCCGCAAAGTCCGCGAGTTCCGCCGCAGAGATGACCGACTGGATATTATCGAAGCCGTTCGGAGCGCGCTCCTCCACGATCGTCTGAATTTCTGATGGACCCTGTCGGCGATTGCTAAGGACCACTTGGGCGGTAGCCGGCCGGCGCGCCGCCTCGTAGGTCGTTAGCGCGCGATCGATGTCGGGCTCGGACGCCAGCGCTTCGGCGAGCACGCGCGCATCGAGGATTGCCTGCGAGGCTCCATTCGATCCCATCGGGTACATGGGATGGGCGGCGTCGCCCAGGAGCGTGACGCGTCCGAAGGTCCAGCGCCCGACCGGATCGCGGTCGACGCAGGGGTATTCGTAGATCGCCTGCGCGGCGCGCATGATAGCCGGGACATCGAGCCAGTCGAACCGCCAGCCCTCGAACCGCGGCAGGAATTCATCGAGATTGCCGCGTCGGTTCCAATCTTCGCGTCGGAACGGCGTATTCGGATCGCGACCGATCTCCACGATCCAGTTGATCAGCGAGGAGCCGCGCGCAGCGTGCGCCCTGGAGATCGGATAGGCGATGAAACGGTGGCCCGGGTAGCCGACCGCGATCATCGAGCGGCCAGTGAGGATCGGCGGCGCTTCGCTGACCGCGCGCCAGAACAGGATGCCGTTCCACTTCGGCGGACCCTCCGCGGGATAGAATTTCGCGCGGATGGCCGAATGGATGCCATCGGCGGCGATGACGAGGTCGGCGGTCTCGGTCGCGAGCAGCTCGCTGGTTCCACGCTTGACGAAACGGGCGAGGACACGGCGATCCGGCGTCTCTTCGACGTCCGCAAGATGGTGGCCGGTCTTGACCGCTTCGGCGCCGAGTCGCTCGCGCACTGCACGCAATGTCGATCTGGTGCTTGGCCCGATCTTCGAGCCATTTTACGACACTGAACTGGAAGCTACGCGTCTGTTCGACGACCCTCTCATGGTCACCGTGGGATCGAAAAATCGATGGCTGCGCCGTCGCCATCTCGCGCTTTCAGACCTGATGAATGACGCGTGGATTCTGCCGCCAGCCGACACCCCCATCGGGGTTCGCTGTGCCGAGGCTTTTCGTACCAGCGGTCTCGACGTGCCAAAGAGTAACGTGGAGTCTGTTTCGGTTCAGTTGCAGAACGGGTTGCTTGCGACGCAACGATTCATCACGATGTTTCCGGGCTCTCTCATTCACTTCAGCGGCAGACGCTTTGCAATCAAGGCGTTGCCGATCAAGCTGCCGCTTCCTCCATTGCAGATCGGAATCATTACCTTGCGCAACCGCACCATCAGTCCGGCGGTGCAACTCTTCATCAAGACGGCGACGGAGGTTACGCGGCCGCTGGCGAAGGAAAAATAGGCCGTCTGCATATCCGGCCCGTCATCAGCAATTCAGCACTGCACTCACCCCGCCAGGTCCGCTGTGGGTCAAACCCGGAAAACCTCAGATCGAGCATATCGAGTCTGCTTCAGCCCCAGGAGCAGACGTCACAGCGGACATTCGCTGAGGTCGCGTTTGGGCCAAGATGCAACATTCGGGCGCCGTTTTGACCGCGCGCAACAGAACGGCCCCGCGACCGCTATTTGAACAATTCCGGCCGCGGATCGGGGATGAAGCCGTCGCGGTTCGGCATTTGCACGCGGGGAAGCGTCTGGGCGTCGAGCACTATCGTTTTGTCGATGATGTTGCCCTCGGCCAGGATGTAGGCCGACACCGCGTAGATTTCATCCGCGGAGAGCGAGCCCGGGGCATTGAACGGCATCGCGCGGCGCACGTAATCGAACAACGTGGTGGCATAAGGCCAGTAGCTTTCGACCGTCATCACGGGGTTCTTGGTGGTGAGCGTGCCGCGGCCGCCGATGAGGCGCAGCGACGCGCCAGCCGGCATGTCCCGCAGCCCTGCCACCCCTTGCAGATTCGCGCCATGGCAGGCGCTGCAGGCGTTCGCATAAATAATCTTGCCGGCGGCGTAGTCGCCTTTGCCGGGTGGCAGATTTCTGCCATCCGGCCCAATCGCGATGGCGACGACCGCCGCGATGTCCTGGCTGCTCGCCGGGGTGCCGAAGTCGAACTTGCTCGGATAGCCCTGGGCGCGCGCGATATCCGGCGCGACGAGGATGGCGAGCGCGCTCGCAAGCAGCACCGCATATTTGCGATCAACCGAGCGGATGCGCATTCTTCACGTTCCCGTCAGCCGCGATGCTCCAGCTTTGCACCGCATTCATGTGATAGAAAAGCGAGCCGGTCTCGAGCGGTCCGCGCTCGGCGATGAGCTGCTGATGAGTCGGCTGCGAATAGCCGGTTTCGTCGGTCGCCCTGCTCTGGATTACGGCGGAAGTACCGTCCCAGATCCACGGGAAGCGAAAGCGCGTCTGGCTGATCGCGAGCACCGGGTCCTGCAACGACGCCAAGTTCCAGCTCTTGCCGCCGTCGGTCGAAACCTCGACGCGCGCGATCTTGCCGCGCCCGCTCCAGGCGAGCCCGGTAATCTCGTAAAAACCCGCCCCCGGCAGCTTCATCTCGCCCGACGGAAAGGTGATGACGGATTTCGCATCCATCGTGAAGGTGAAGATCCGCGACTTGCCGGTCGTGGTGATGAGGTCGGTATATTTCGACGTCTCCTCGCGCGTGTAATACGGCTTGTCGCTGATTTCGAGTCGGCGCAGCCACTTGATCGAGATGTTGCCTTCCCAGCCGGGAAGGAACAGCCGCATCGGATAGCCCTGCTCCGGGCGCATCGCCTCGCCATTCTGCGCGAACACGATCAGTGCATCGGACATGCACTTGTCGATCGGCACGCTGCGGGTCATCACTGCGGCGTCGGCTCCCTCCGCCAGCACCCAGGCGGCACCCGGCTTGAGGCCGGTCTGCTTGAGTAGGGTGGAGAGCGGCACGCCGGTCCATTCCGAGGTAGAAACGAGGCCGTGGGTGCGCTGCACGGTCGGCTCGCGTGCCTTCATGATCTCGCTGCCGGTGGTGCCGGAGCATTCCAAGAAGTACGTACGCGACAGTGTCGGAAAGCGCTTGAGATCGGCGAGCGAGTATTTGATCGGCCGGTCGACCATGCCGTGAATGACGAGGCTGTGCCTGGCCGGATCGATATTCGGGATGCCGCCGTGATGACGTTCGTAATGCAGCCCGGAAGGCGTGAGGGTGCCATAGCTGTTCTGCAACGGCGAAAATCCCGCTGATTTCGTCGGATTCGTCCAACGCACCTCGCTTTCGAACTGCGAGCGCGAGCCGTAGCCACCGTCCACTCCCATCATGCGGCCCTGTTCCTTGGTCGAATCGTCCTCCACCGGGTATTCGACCGCGCCAGCCGGGGCCTTGGCGCCGGCCGCGCGCGGCAGCATCACAGTCATCCCAACCGCAGCGACGAGGCCCGAGCCGGCGAAAATCTGCCGGCGCGTCGCGGCCAGCGCGAACATGCCGTCTTTGCACTCGCAGTCTTCCTGAGCCGCTATATTCTTCGCTTGCGCCTCCGAGATGGGCTCGCCAATGCGGCTGAGCGCCTCTTTGATCGCCCGCGCCTTTGTATTCAGGCGTTCGGAGTCGGTGGAATGCATGGGTTTCGCCTCCTGGCTCGACGCTATTGAGGGTAGCGGATTCTGCCGACGACAGCCAGTACGAAGCCCCGTCCGGCGCAAGACTCGACGCGGACAACCACGTCGGCTGAGAGTCCCGCTTGCCATCGATTCCGGACGTATCGCGGCATGGCAGCGGGTGTCCGGGTCGGGTCAATTTCGCCCATCCCGGCCCTGTCCGCCGTAGGCCCGCTGTTCCCCCAAAAGCTGAAGTGTTGCTGCGCCGCAGCGATTGGTCGAAGTGGGCCATGAGCCGACGTGCTATGGATCATTTTTGTTTCGCCAGAGGCTTTGAGACTTCGCGCGCGCATTCGATGAAGAGCCGCGCGACTGGGCTGATGGTACGATTTTTCAAAGTGGTGATCGCGATTGGCCAGGCCGGAATGCCTAAATCTACCGCCAAGGTCTTGAGTGCCAACCGCTTGCCGCTGAAATGCAGCGTGGAGCTTGGAAAAATCGCAAGATAGGGTCCGCTGCCCATCAGGGCACCGTGCAGCTGAATGGAGGATGTCATGACGCTTCGGCGCGGAGTATCCAGTCCGTTCGCTCGAAATGCCTCCTCGATCAGCATCCCGATCACGGTATCCGACGGAGGTAGGCTCCACGGTTGGTTGATCAATTCAAACAGTTTTATCTTGCGGCGGCGAGTCCAGGGATTGTCCAAGCCTGCAACTACCAAGGTCCGATCGTAGAACAGGATTTCGTTGTCCAGATCCTCTTCCGACGATTGCGCCATGCGGCTGAGAACAAGATCGACGCTGCGCTCGCGCAAATCTCGGTGAATTTGAGTGACCGCCCCAAGGGGTCTCACCTGAATGGAAATCATCGGATGTTTGCGATGGATACGTTCGATGATGGCTGGAAGCAGCCCCGCAAGCACCGGCTCCGCAGCGCCGACCCGCAGTTCGCCGGTAGTCGGATCAGCAAGAAATTCGATCTCATTCATGCCCTGTCGAACATCGTCAAATATAGCCTGGGCCCATTTGAGGAGCGCGCGCCCGTAGAGGGTGGGTTCGACGCCCTGTGCGGTGCGGTCAAGCAGGCGAACGCCGAGCGTGTGCTCCATTTCGGACATGGCTTTCGACACGGCCGGCTGCGATACAGAAAGCTGCCCTGCGGCTTTTGCCATACTGCCGTGCTTCGCGACGACGATTAACGTATCGAGGTCGCGAAGCTTCAGACGACGGCGGATGCGAGCGTCAATCGGCATTTTTCGCTTCTCACTTCGTTCTAACTTAAAGTTATATGGATATATAAATATCAAGCTTCTCTTTATGGCTAGGCGCGCTATCGTTCAAGCGTGATCTTACGATTAAGGGGTGATGATGTTGCCCGGACAGCCCAGTCACACGTTGCTCCGCACCGCGATCAGGCGCGCACAGCACCAGCTGCTTGACCGCCCGCTCCTTCTTCACGATCCAATCGTTGTTGATCTCGTACCGGAGGCATCCGAGCCACACATCCTGGCCGACTTCGGGGGCAGCGAGGAACTGCTTCCGGCAATGTTCCGCGCACTGTTTGCGATGCGGAGCCGATTTGCCGAGGATCGCCTGAAGGAGGCCGCTGCGCGGGGCGTACGCCAGTACGTGATGATAGGCGCTGGCCTCGATACCTTCCCCTGGCGGCAGCCCGGCTTTGCCCGAGACATGCGCATCTTTGCGGCCGATCATCCAGCAAGCTTAATCTGGACTCAGCACCGTCTACGTGAGCGGAACGTCGAACGACCGCCCAATCTAACGTTCGCGCCGGTCGATCTCGAACAGCAACGCCTCGCCGAACAGCTGGCCGCCTGTGGGTTCGATCTCGAAGCCCCTGGCTTCTGTAGTCTATTAGGCGTCTCGCAATTTCTCACAGGTGGCGCGCTCGACTCTCTGCTGCGCTTCGCCGCGTCGCTCAAGACAGAAAGCGAACTCGTATTGTCGTTTGCTCCCCCCGATGACGAGTTGGCAGGACTAGACCTGGATGCCATCACCCGTTCGGTTGCTCGGACCATGGAGTTGGGAGAGCCATGGAAAAGTCGTCCCCGGGCACGCGATTTAATTGACCGGCTGGTGCAACTTGGATTTACCGACGTCTTTCATCTCTCTCCTGACAAAGCACAGGCTCGGTATTTCGCCGACAGGCATGATCAACTGCGTGCCCCCCGCTGGGAGCAGTTGATTGCGGCGACCAGGAAATAGTGATTTGGGAGGACATTCATGACGTTTGTGCGCCGTCAATTTTTGCAAGTGGCAGCTGGTGCTATAGCGCCTCTAGTCTTGTCGCGCATCGCTTGCGCGCAGTCCTATCCGTCGCGGCCGGTGCGAATTGTCGTCGGCTTTGCTCCCGGTGGTCCGAGCGACATACTGGCGCGTTTGATGGCTCAATGGCTATCCGAACGGCTCGGCCGGCCAGTCGTCGTCGAGAACCGGCCGGGTGCCAGTAGCAATATCGCCACAGAGACAGTTGCGCGTGCAGCCCCCGACGGCTCCACGCTCCTCATGATCAGCACGACGAATGCGATAAATGCGACGCTCTACGATAAACTTAGCTTTGACTTCTTACGCGACATTGCGCCGATCGCTGTACTTACACGCGAGCCTCACGTAATCGTGGTGAACCCATCGGTTCCTGCGAAGACCATCCCCGAGTTTCTCGCCTATGCGAAAGCCAATCCGGGCAAGATCAATATGGGATCCCCAGGAAATGGGACCGGACCCCATATGGCGGGCGAGTTGTTCAAGACAATGACCGGCGTGGACATGGTCCACGTGCCTTACCGCGGTGCAGGGCCCGCGTATACCGACCTGCTCGGCGGGCAGGTGCAAGTCATGTTCCCCGGGCCGGCTTCGTCGATCGGGTACATCAGAGCGGGGCAACTGCGCTTGCTGGCAGTGACCACCGCGACACGTTTTGAGCTGCTGCCAGACGTACCGACGGTTGGCGAGTTCGTGCCAGGCTATGAGGCGAGTTCGTGGTTCGGCGTCGGCGCTCCCACAAACACGCCTGTAGATGTCATCGACACGTTGAACAAGGAGATCAATGCGGGCCTCGCAAGTGCGTCATTAAAGGCCCGTCTTGCCGACTTGGGCGGCACCGTGCTTCCTGGCTCGCCCGCCGACTTCGGCAAGCTTATTGCCGAAGAGACGGAGAAGTGGGCCAAGGTGATCCGCGCCGCCAATATCAAGCCGGACTGATCCCTGAATATTCATAGTTCCATTACGCGATTTCTGACCTGCCCATGTCGCATATGGGTCAAACCCGGAAATGCTCATTGCGAGGATATTGAGTCCGGTTTGCATCCGAAAGCCGACGCCCGACGCTTTTGATCTCAGCGCGCATGATGGTCATCGTCAATAGCTGATGCTTCCGGCAGAAAGCAGAGACCTCCTTTGCTTCTGCCGTTTCCGCAGGACTCACGCTTCTACTCTTCGCGTGGCCCTGAATTCTCCAGCACGTCGAACAGCGTCGGCTCGGTATTCGACGGCGTGGAAATCCGACTCCGGCTGGCAGGCGTGAAGCCGAACTCGGACGCGATCCGCATCATGATCTCGGCCTGGCGGTTGGCGATTGCCACGTAGGGCGACTGGATCGGATACCCGGACGGCGATTTGACCATGGTGCCGAACTTCTGGATGGCTTCCATGGCCTCCGCCCAGAGTGCGTAGGCGCCGCAATAGGCCGCAAGCGCGGCGCGATCGAGATTGGTCAGCAGCCTCAGCGCGACGAGCTCCCCGACCAAGCGGTTCCACTCCCGATGGGCGACCGGGCCGAGTTCGGGCGGGCACTCCGGCACGGCAGCGGCTGGATTCGGCTCCGTTGCATTGAGCGGCCGCTTGCCGGGGTTGCCGGTCAACACCTTCATCCGCGTCGGTTTAGGTCTTCGGCCTCGCATGGCCAGCCGCCTTTCTGTGCGCCTCGGCTTCTGGCGGCGCCTGTGGAGATGGCGATTTCGTCTCACCCTGGAGACCTTTGCACGGGTGAAGGGAACATGATTCGCTGCACCGACTGAGTCGAGGAGGTCGGCAATGGGACAGCGGCGGATTGGGCAACTCGGCTTTATGGATGCGGCGATGAGCAGGCGGGGTGGCGGGGGCCGGCGCGAAGTTCTGGATGAGATCAGCCGGCTGTTGGACTGGTCGGCGTTTGAGCGGGTGCTGGCCGTGATCCCGGTGTCGGCGAAGGGCGAGCCGTCGTTTCCGGCCCTGATGATGTTCAAGGTTTTGCTGCTGCAGCGCTGGTACGGGCTCTCGGACCCAGCCATGGAGGCAGCGCTGTTTGACCGGATCAGCTTCCTGCGCTTCGCCGGGCTGTCGCTCGAGGATGTGACGCCGGATCACAGTACGATTTGGCGGTTCCGGGAGCGTTTGGCGAAAGGAGGGTTGATCGAGCGGTTGTTTGCCGAGCTGGAGCAGCAGCTCGATGCCCGCGGCCTTTTGATCAAGCAGGGTACGCTGATCGATGCCTCTATGGTGACGAGCGCAGCGCGTCGCCCGCGCAAGGACGAAGGACCGATCAGCGAGAATGACCCGGATGCCAGGTTTGGTGCGGACAATGAACGTCGCCGCTTCACCTTCGGCTACAAGATGCATGTCGCGGTGGACCAAGGGTCAGGCCTAATCCGCAACGGCTTGCTGACCTCCGCCAACATCCAGGATGTCAGCATCGCTCCGGCCTTGATTCCCGCCGATGCCGGCACGGTCTACGGCGATCGCGGCTATCACAGCAAAGGGTTGCGGGATCATCTTCAGGCACACGGGTTCGGCGACGGCCTGATGCGGCGCGGCCAGAGGGGCAAGCCGCTTTCCCCGCATGAGATCGAGCGCAATCACTCGCTCGTGCCGCTGCGCAGCCCGGTGGAAGCTGTCTTCGGCACCCTCAAGCGCAACTACGGCTTCACGCGCATGCGCCACTTCAATGCCGCACGCAATTTGGCGGCCTACCTGCTGGCTTGCATGGCCTTCAATCTCAAACGGAGCCTTACTCTCGCGGCATAACTGCCCCTGTATCCCTGCTCTACCGGCGAGACAACCGCTCTCTCCCCCCAATCACGTCGCCAGCGATGTCGGTTGCCGGCAAGGCACGCAAGCTGTCGCCAAAGCATCGAAAAACACGCTACCGTGCAAAGGTCTCCA
>JAQGNH010000525.1 GCA_028291945.1 Betaproteobacteria bacterium | reverse complement strand
TCGCTGACCTTGCCAGTGCTCGGCGCGACGGACCCGGTATCGCGCGCCAGCTGGGAGGTTTGACCGCGCGCAGAAGCTAGTCTTCAGGCAGCATTGCTCGTTTAATAACACAACAAAAGGGGGAAGGGAGTGCTACTTCGCAGCCGGCGCCGGCGCCGGCTCCTGCTCGCCTCGTCGGCATTCGCTGCTGGCACGCTGCTGCCACGGATCCCTGCGGCGGAGCAACGCATCGTAATGAACGACGCGAGCCGCCTCTCCCCGACGCCGGTATTCACGCATTGGGTCGCGAAGCCGGAGCCCGAAGATCAATTCATCGCAAACCTGCGTAGGGAACTCAAAGCCGCGGCGAGCCGCAGTCGCCCGGTCGTGGTCGGCGCCGCGCGGCATTCCATGGGCGGCCAGAGCCTGCCGCGTAACGGCACCGCAATCACGTTCGACATCAATCGATGCGAGCCCGATCGCGCCTCGCGTACTTTCCGCGTCCATGCCGGGACGCGGTGGTATCAGGTGATAGACGCGCTCGACCGAATCGGCCAGTCTCCTGCAGTCATGCAGTCGAACAGCGACTTCGGCGTCGCAGCGACTTTCTCAGTAAACGCGCACGGTTGGCCGGTACGCTATGGGCCATTCGGCAGCACGGTGCGCGCGCTGCGCATCATGCTCGCCGACGGCACGATCCTCCCTTGCTCGCGCACCGAAAACGCCGAACTCTTCAGCCTCGCGATGGGCGGTTATGGCCTCCTCGGGATTGTCGTCGATCTCGAAGTCGACATGGTACCGAACATGCTGCTGCGCCCACGCTTTGAACGCATGGACGCCACCGCCTTCGCTGCACGATTCGTCGGGGCCGTGCGTTCCGACCCCTCGGTGAAGATGATGTACGGCCGCATGAACGTTACGCGCGCCGACGTGTTTACTGAGGCACTCCTGGTGACTTATCGAGTGGAGCCCGTGCCTGCGGAGGGACTTCCGCCAGTCACCCGACGCGGGGCGTTGACCGACGTGTCGCGCAACGTCTACCGCGCCCAGATTGGCTCCGAGACACTGAAGCGGGCGCGTTGGATGGCCGAAAGCATGGCCGTTCCGAAGGCGGGCTCAGGCATCGCAACGCGCAACAGCCTGATTGACGAGCCGGTCTCCAACCTGGAGAACCGTCACGTACAACGTACGGACATCCTGCATGAATATTTCCTCCCGCCGGAGCGCTTCGGCGAGTTCCTTCGCGCGTGCCAAGACATCATCCCCAAGGCGCGAGCCGAATTCCTCAACGTGACGCTACGTTACGTCGCACGCGACGATCTAAGCGTGCTTTCGTTCGCAACGACCGACCGCATCGCTGCCGTGATGTCGTTTTCGCAGGACATGACACCCGAAGGTGAAGCGGACATGTTGCAAACGACCGAGGCTTTGATCGAGCGCGTGGCGGCGATCGGCGGCAGCTATTACTTGCCGTACCGGCTACACGCCCGCAGCGACCAGTTCGAGCGCATCTATCCGAGTGCCGCCCACTTCGCCGCGCGAAAACGGCACTACGATCCCGGGCTCCTCTTCCGCAATGCGCTCTGGGACAACTACCTCGCTTGAGGCCAAACCGATGAATCTTATTCGCTGGATTGCAGTGGCATACGCGGGGGCGCTCGCATTCGCGGCCGCGCTGAATTACATCCCCGGCCTCACCGACTCGGCGGGAAGGTCGTTCGGCATTTTCGAGCTCGACATCTACGACGACCTGCTCCACCTCGCCTCGGCCGCGTGGGCGGCGGGCGCGGCGTACGTTTCCACCCGCGCTTCGGCGATTTACTTCAAGGTATTCGGAACCCTGTATCTCCTCGATGGGCTTCTCGGCCTCGTCACTGGCTCAGGCTACCTCGACCTCGGCATCATCCTTTACGGCGTGCAGCAGCTACCCTTCAGCTTCAAGATCCTCGCGAACCTGCCGCACATCGCGCTGGGTGGATTTGCTGCCTACACTGGCTTTGTTCTCTCCCGCCGATATGCATAAGCCGCATCGCTGGCTGTGGCTGAAGATATTTCTCGCGGGAATCGCAGTCGCGGTGCTTGCGGCCCTTGCGCCGGTTGCGTGGATCGAGCTTCGGTGCGTCAAAACGCCTGCCGCTGCCGACGCAACCTATCAGCCGATCCTCGAGCCGGCATACCGCCGCAACGAGATCAACACGTACCTTACGTACCCCGAGTGGTCGATTGTGCACGCTTACGAGGATTTTGCGGGCGTGGTGCGGGTGAAGGGCGAATCGGATTTTGCATACTTTTCCAGCATTCGCGGCTACTGGTCGAACCTTTGCGCAATGACCAGTCACGCATCTGCACGGGGCAACATCGGCTCAGACGTGAAAGCGATGCTCTACATCATCGGCCTTAGCTTCGCGGCCGAGATGGGCGTGAAAGGCGCATACGAGCTCACGATTGGTCGGTTTACCGAGGCGATTCGGGGAGCGGACCGCACGCCTGAGGACCGCTTCGCCCTGGCCGTCGCAGAGCATTACGCGACGTTCCTCCAGCAGACGCCGTGGTACGCGTATCCCTTCGGCCCGACGCTCGCACGATTCTGGGCGGAGGTGCCTTGGGGCGAAGGGAACCTGCTGCGTAAGATCGAGCGCCGCTTCAGCATCACGCTTGAGTATGGCGTGAAGGCGCTGTATGCGCGCGCGATCGGCGCACTCGCCGGCATTACGCCCGCAGCCCTGCGCATCCAAAGCGTAGTGCGCGGCCTTGACGACAGCGATCTCGCTGCCGATGCGCGCATCCGGCGCATCGAAGCGCGCCCGGACGGCACGTCCGTAATCGAGACGCCCCGCTATCGCGAGTTCACGCAAATCCTAGGCGGACTCGCCTCCCGCGGGCGGGACGTGGTCGAAATCGCGGGCAATGACGACATGTTCGTCACGCTGCTAATGCCGCCCGGCGCGCGTACTGCGAAAGGGGAGCTGCTGATCACGGTGCCGAACCAGTCGCGGCCAGGCTGGCGGCGGGACGGACTTGCGATAAAGGTCACCGTGCTTGCCGAACTCATGCGCAGCCTCAGTGCCTCGGGCGCACAATTCGAGCATGCATACGACTACTGAGCGCCCCAAGAGAACACTTTTCGCTGCGGGGGCACTCGCGCTCACGTCTTGGTTCGCGGCGCTCGCGATCCTTGCTTACGCCGTCGAGCCTTCGCCAGAAGTGATTGCATGGGTACCCAAAGGTCGACTGGCCGCGACGCTCTCAGCAGCTCGTGTGTCCGTGCTCGACGCTCAGGGCGGCGGATTTATCCGGCTGCGCGGCGAGGCCCGTGGGTTCGTAGGCGCCCTCTACGCAATGGCGCGTGGATCGTCCTGCCCAGCGTTGCCGGCGGGTGCCGTTCCGCACGGCGGCGCCACGCAGAGTAGGCACGGCGCATGACCCGGCGTCAGCGCGACCTCTGTAGCGCGTCGAGCGCGGCAAAGCACGAAGAGGGTTCTGGAAGCACGCGATGCGAGTGGCAGGCCGTTGAGTAAAGCGCCGCGTCTGCTCTTTGGCCGGTTTGCGACCGCCGGGTGCGCGCGATACCGGCGGTTCGCTACCTTCCTTATACGTCCGTCTGCTCTGCGATTTCGAGCGCGTCGTCGACTTCGATTCCGAGGTATCGAACGGTGCTCTCGAGCTTCGTGTGACCAAGCAACAGCTGAACGGCTCGCAAGTTCTTAGTCCGTCGGTAGATTAGCGTCGCCTTCGTTCTGCGCATCGTATGGGTTCCGTACTCATTGGGGTCGAGCCCGATCGACGACACCGACGCGTCTACGATCTTGGCGTACTGTCGCGTGGACAAATGCGGCGACGCGCGCAGACGACTGGGAAACAGAAATTGATCGCCGGTGAGCTTCGCCTGTGTGATCCAGGCCCGGACAGCTTCACGTGTTTGTTCAGTGAGCTCAAACTGAACCGGTCGATGTGTCTTTCGCTGCATGACGATGGCTCGCGATGCTACGCGGGCGCCCTGTGCCACGTCGCATACCCGCAGATTAACCAGATCACAGCCGCGCAGCTTACTATCGATCCCGAGATTGAAATGCGCGAGATCTCGCGCTCTGCGGGCCAGCTGCAGGCGAATCCGGATCGCCCAGATCTCCTTTAGCTTGAGCTGGCTTTTCTGTCCGATTAGCTTGCCTTTGTTCCAGGGCGTGGAGGCTCGAGGTGTTGCGTCCATGATGGCTCCTTGTGGGTGAGGAGCCATAAATTGTGCGGTTTTTGGA
>JAQGNH010000346.1 GCA_028291945.1 Betaproteobacteria bacterium | reverse complement strand
TGTATCGCTGCAGCGTCTAGAAGCGCGACGGCGACGACGGGCACGAGCTGCATTCGGTGGGCTCTTGCTCTGTGCAGTCGTTGGGATGCGCGTATACGGCGAGCTTCGAGCTGAGCACCGAGAACTGAGAACGCGCGTGTGTGCTCCTTTTAAGCGAAGGGCTGTAAGGCTCCCGAAGCCGCACTTCGCGAGCTGTCGAAGCACTCGTCAGTCGAGCAACTCACGCCTCCGAGTTGATCACGTGGCCGGTTCGCGATGACTTTATTTATTGCGCGACATCGCAGCTGGCGCTACGCAGGTGCCTTGTAAAGATGCTTGATCGCGACGGCTTTGAGTTCCTTTATAAGTCTACGTGCCGCTGGTGCGTATTCCGCTGAAGATGACCGGTGTTTCCGATCGAACGTGACCGCGAATTCCGGAGCAAGATGACCCACTGATTCCGGAGGAACGTGACCGACGCGAATGTCGGGTCAGCGCTGTTGAGTGTTTTTACACGGGTCGGTCACGTTCAGTCAATTTTCTTCCTGGCAGAAGTGGATTTCTAGGCGCCGGCCGCGGCGTGTTTTCGCATCGATTCTCGGCCTTCGAGATGGATTTTGTGCGCGCTGTGCATGAGGCGGTCGAGGATGGCGTCGGCAAGGGTCGGATCGCCGATGTAGTCATGCCATTGGTCGAGGTGAAGCTGGCTCGTGATGAGCGTTGAGCGGGTGCCGACGCGGTCGTCGAGAACTTCCAGCAGGTCGGCGCGTTCGCGTGCGCCCATGGGCGCAATCGCGAAGTCATCGATGATTAGGACGTTGACCTTGGCGATCGCAGCGAGGCGCTTGCGGAAGCTGCCGTCGGCGTGACCCACGCTGAGCTCGTCGAAGAGCCCCGGCGCACGCAGGTAGAGCGCGGATAAGCCCTGACGGCACGCCTGCTGTGCCAGTGCACAAGCTAACCACGTCTTGCCTGCGCCGGTCACACCATGAAGCAACAGATTCTGCGCGTTTCGGATCCAGTCACAGCTTGCGAGGCTCGCGAGTTGGCTGCGATCAAGTCCACGGCGGGCGCGATAATCGATGTCTTCGACGCAGGCGCTGCGATCTTCAGTTGCGCCAGCTGCAGCAAGCGCGCGAGCCGCCGGTTGTCGCGGTGGAGCTGTGCTCCGCAATTATTGGCGTCTCGCATTCCACCGCACGTTATGCGACAGACGATTGCGCGCTCGCCTGCGTTGCGAGGCAATACTCGTGATGCAAGCCACCCAAGATCGATTTCGCAAGCACGAATGCACCCGCCGCCAATCGATGTCGGGATTGTGACTTCGGGATCAGCGCGAGTTGCTGCGGAGGATCTGGAACACCGGGGCCCAGGCTGCTGTGTGGTCTACCGCGGTTGTAATGCGCTACCCAGGATTTCAGAATTGAGCGCAGAAGCCGGTCGGATATCGGGAATCAACCAGTCCAGACATTCACGCCGAAGCGTCCCGATCACTCGTTCACAGATCGCATTTGCCTTCGGGCAGCGCTGTGGCGATCCAGACGATCCACGCTACGCGCATCGTCGCTGAGCTCGGAGATTTGCCGCTTCCCGCATACACGAAGCCTCATGGGTTACCTCGGTTGCGTACCGCGCGAAACGGAAAAGGCGGATTTATTGCTTAGCACGTCAGCGCTAATCCAGTTTTTCGATCCATTCAAACTGGTTTGACAACGCACGCGCGCCACGATCCTAGCTGTTTGTCGAAGCACGAAATAGAACGCGAAGAGTACGCGGCTCCTGATTCTCCGTTGCCCGACGCGCCCAAACTCCCACGCAGAGTCCAAATCATGTCCCCTATCGATAAGAGCGTAAGAGCCTTTATTGCTGGTGACCTGAGTCATTGGACACTGCTCATGTCGACTGGTCTGGGCTTCTGTGCGCAAAGACTCATGCCGATAAATGCACGTCCAATTCTGTCGTGCTCGGACCGGCGTGCGTTTTCAGCTGCAACTGACGATAAATGGTGATTATCGAGAGTTGCGATATCGCTGATTAAACGACCCTGCACCGACGCAGCGGCAGCGGCCGCAGAGCAACTCCCTCCTAAGGTGCTATACCCTAGAGGGACAGACCGCCGCGATGAACTTCCAGAATGGCTGATATATTCGGTCTCTGACTCAGTGTGTTCAGACAGTCGCGGCATCTGCCTGGGGTCGATTACGCCAGAGGACTAGCACGGTGACAAACGCAAGGCCGGTCAGCATGGTACTGAGTGGCAAACCTAGTTTCAGGATCTTGCTTTCCGCTAACCAATCACCGATTGCCGTTCCCGTTGTACGCGCCACCCCGATCACCAGCCAATATGCACAGAGCGCGCCCAGGATGCCGCGGCCGTAGATCAGCAACGTCGCAGCGAATATAACGGTGAGAGTGACAGCCGCCATACCCGGACCGATCAGCTTTTCGAAAAAATCACCGAGCACGGTGCCGAAGACGCCGGCCGTCAACATTGCGAGCCAGTAGCGAACGTCGGTTTCCGGCACTGACTTACGAACGGCCCTCTCATGTAGCTTACGTGCAGCTCGCGCGGACCACCACGCCAGAAGCGTAAGCGCCAAACCTAAGCCGATACTGAGCGACAGGCGATCGATGCCCAAGCCGCGCCGACCTGCCAAATAGTCGGCGATGTTGGTCGCACCTGTACGCATGATAATTATGCACAGCCAGTAGTATGCGTCATGGTGCAGACGGTCAAAGCGTTCCAGCAAGTAAACACCTGCGAACACCATCACCAAGATGGGCAAGCCGCCAATCAGGCCCAGTCCGCTTTCGTGCGCATAGAAATCGCCGAGGTTAGTGCCGAAGATACTGGCGAGGGTGATGGCCGTCCAATATCGGCCGTCGATGGTGGGGACGTGGTATCTCTTCATACTGAACTATTCTCGTCGAATTTGCA